>JAMOPD010000401.1 GCA_027064745.1 Thermococcaceae archaeon | reverse complement strand
GAAAAAGACCCACAAAGAAAGGGCTTTTTACGATCTGCTCTTTGCAGTTAGGCACTACATAAACACGCACAAAGGCCCAATTACAGAAGACTTAGTTGAACAGGTGGAGAGCATTATATACAGATGGAAGAAGAGAAAAGAAGACATAGAGCGGCTTTATGAAGAAATACTCGGTGTAGCTCAAACAATCCAGGAAAGAGAAAAGGAGAGAAGGGCACTCAATTTGAGTGAGCTTGAGTACTCTCTTGTAACTGTGTTAAAGCGCCACATTAGGAGCGACACCCAAAAACTTATTGGAGATATCAAAGACCTTCTCAAGGAAACTGAAAGATTCAGGTTCTCCCGGTGGCAGGAAAAAGCTGATGTAGTAAGCGATGTCTCCAGGGCAACCATGCTTTTCCTAGTTCGCAGATACCAGGGGAGAATAGACAACATCATAAAGGCAAGGGATGAGATTCTTGAGGTGTTGAAGCGTTGGGGCTGAATTATGAGTATGAAGTGATTGTCAGAAATGTGAAGAATCCCAGGATAGAAATAAATGCCAGAGGTAATGTTAAAGTAATAGTCCCACCAAGCCAAGACCCGGAGGATATTATAAAGAAAAAAATGGCTTGGATAGAGAGCAAGCTCAATGAACTTGAGCAAATTAAAAAGCAGTTCGGCCCGCTCTCGAGCAAGTTTCTTTTTAACGGAGACTTTTATTCCTTAATCCAAGGTGAGGATTTCTTTGTTAATCCTAAATTTAAAGTAGTCTCCCTGCCCCACGGTGACTTTAAAGTGTTGAAGAAGTGGCTTAAAGATAGACTCAGGAAAGAGCTTGACTTTAAAGTCCGTCTCTTTGCTTCTATCATGGATGTTAGGTATCGCAAAGTGTACATCAGGTTCCAGAAGACAAAATGGGCAAGCTGTTCCAAAAAAGGGAACTTGAGCTTTAACTTAGCATTAATGGCGCTCCCCGAAGGGTTAAGGGATTACGTGATAATCCATGAACTCGCCCATTTGAGGATACCGAAGCATGGGGACGAGTTTTGGGGGCTTGTAAAGACTTACTATCCAGATTATGTTGAGGCTAAAAAGAGGCTAAGGGTTTTTTGGTTGCTCCTAGAGTGGAATGAGGTATGGCAAAATTTGAGAAAGATTGGGACATGAGTGATGATGGGGAAAATGTGGTCACCAGCTAATCCCCGTCAGTATCCCTATTATTATCAAACCGATAACAGCACTAACAGCATATCCAACTGGCTTGCTTAGAATCAAAATAGGCGCACCCACTATGGCAAAAAGCACCCCGACGATTATGAAAATCACTATTATATCCGCCATGTTCGTCTTTGGAATCCCTATCTCCTGCCCCTTATAGCGGTAGAAGTAGTTCATAGCCGTTAGAGAGGTCATTAAAGGCAAGATGAATGCATGTGATATGAGATAGAGAGCTTGCCCGCCGTTATAGTAATACGCCATGCCAATAACTACAAAACCAGTTACTGCTGGAATGACGCTCATTGTCAGCGATTTACTTAGTATGAATGTTTTCTTTGTCAATGGCAGGGTTCTGAGAAAATCAAGCTCTTTTCCGTCGATTTTTATAACCGGATCCGCACCTATTGAGGAGAACCATCCGAGGCCGAATACAAGCCCCGTGGCAAGCAGGAGGGAGAACTCACCCTTGCTCAGAGCTATAAAGATCTGGGGCAGCACGAAATACACAGGAATGAGCAAACCAGCTATCATTGAGGATTTTCTGAAGATCACCTTGAAGTCCTTGAGGGTGAGGGCCAGAACCCCTGGGAGCGTTCTTGCTTTAAAAACTCCTCTGTAAGCTGTTCCTGAGCTTACTGCTGGCTCAACTATTTCCTGCCACAGCTTTCTGAGCGTGACGATATAAATGGCACCAAAAACTGTCGTATAGAAGATAATGAGCTCAATGCTCTGAAGCGGTTCAAAGATGGAGGATGCTGAGAAGGGATACGCAAAGGAGTATTTGATGAAAAATGGAGCTAAGGCCTCTATGTGTTCCCTGACATAGTTCTGCATGTAATTTCCGACGTAGAATATACTCATGAAAAGGAGGACTCCGATGAGCTTGCCGAGATTTTTTATTGCTCCGAACCTGCTTGTTCCTTCTGAGGTTCTGGCACCAAAAACGGTGTATATCACCAGCCCAAGCGTGTGGCCGAGAAACACTCCTATCAGGGCCCACAGGAGAGCTAAAATTCCTGCAAGAGGGTGGCTGTAGAGTATTACAAAGACCACAGGGAGCATCATAGTAAAGGCAGGTATCGTGTCGATGAGGAGCAGTTCGCTGAGATAAACAGAGCCCACCTCAATCGGGAGAGGCTTCAACGGTTCAAAAAGCCCCATTGAGAGTGCGTAGGATGAATTAACGGTAGTGGTATATAGGGAGAAGATGAAGGGTATCAGGGCATAGGAGGCAAACATAATTCCCATCTGGAGCTCATTTTTGACAAAAGCCACTCCTCCGGCGAGCATGAAGCCGAGGAAGAAAAAGGTAACTGCCTGTGTTCCAACACCGCGTTTTATGCTTGTTGCATTTTTAAGCTGGCTCTGGAATTTCCTCTCATTATTTGCTATCATGGGATTTCTTACGAGCATCTGATAGTGAAGCTCCCTGTAGAGAATTTTCACGATTTCAAACATGCTATCACCTAAAGGCTCTCTTTTAATGCTTGGACGACGCTGTAAATTTCATCCTTGCTTTCCGTCAGTTTCAGGAAGACATCCTCAAGGTTTTCCTCATGGGCAAACTCCTTGAGTTCCTCAACAGTCCCTTCGGCTATTATCTCGCCGTTGTAGATTACACCAACGCGATCGCAGATCATTTCGGCAAGCTGGAGCACATGGGTTGAAAAAACTATGTTCCTTCCTTCTGCCTTAAATTCAAGGAGGAGTTCTCTCAGAATTCTTGCACTTTTTGGATCAAGGCCGTTCATGGATTCGTCCATTATCAGGACCTCTGGATCATGAAGGAGGGCTGAAATTAGAGAAATTTTCTGTCTCGTTCCAAAGCTGAGGGAGCCTATGTATTTGTGGAGATAGCTTTTCAGCTCAAAAGCTTCGACAAAACGGTTTACACGATCTTCGAGTTCGTCTTTTGGAATGCCTCTTATACTCCCGATTAAATTGAAGAACTCCACAGGTGTCAGACTTTCATAGAGAACTGGAGTCTCGGGGACGTAACCCACGATTTCCTTTATCTTCATTGGGGCTTTGCTAACATCCAGCCCGTTAACCAGAACTTTCCCGCTCGTTGGCTTTATGATTCCGGCAAGTATTTTCATGGTGGTGCTTTTTCCACTCCCATTTGGGCCTAATAATCCATAAATCTCGCCATCATGAACCGTAAAGCTTATTCCATTGACAGCTCGTGTGGAACCGAAGACTTTAACAAGGTTCTCCACTTCAATCATCCAACTCACCTTAATTAAACGCAAAACATTTCACTTAATAAATCTTACTGCATAATTGAATAGTTTCTCATATTTTGTAAAAAATTTAAATACTTCAAAAGCATAATATAAGAAACCAAACTGATGTGGCTATTTTTGCATCACTTTGGCAGAGGAGGTTGATTTATGAAAATACAATACTCTACTTGGTATATTGTTTATTCTTCTATGGGTGTATAGGGAACACTCCATTGCTCACAGAGACAAGTTCCAGTACAAGTGAAAGTCCAGTAAATGAGGGAGATGAAACAACATCAACTATAGAAGCTCAAACAAAATCATCAAGCGAGACTTCTCCTGAAACCCGTACAGCCGGTTAATCGCTATCCTAAGGTGGGAGTTCTCTCGGGGAACAGGTTCACCACAAGGCTCCAGATGCTAATCATAAGCCACACGGTTCCTCTACATAGAATACGACGGCTGGGAAGACTCTTCGACGACTACTTTGGCTGGGAGCCGAACTCCGCGATTCCAACCAAGGAGTGGAGCCTTGAGTTTCCGAGCTGCGGCGTTTCAGGCGACTACTCAAAGGTGTGTTCTGGGTCAGGATAAAGGCAGACTGAGCCTTTCCTTATTTTACTCCCGACATACCCTGACAGTATCACTCCCGATAAAGAAACATTTTTAAAACGAAGCATTTCATATCTGTGAAAGTCAAGTTAGGTTGGTGAGAAATAATGCGAAAACTCTTTTCAATAGCAGTTCTTCTTTTAGTTTTTATGGTTGCACTCGGTTTGGGGTGCATAGGTTCAAGCTCAGAAGGAACAATAACAGAAGGCAATACAGAGGCATCAAACACCGTAAGCCTCTTCAGTGCGGATACACTCCACATAATAATCACACCGGACATAGAATATTCCCATGCTGCTATCATAAAGTACGCAAATGGCTCAACTGTTTATATACTTACTGTGCCTGATAGCGACTACGTAAGCAGTAAGGACAGTACAGTCTATATAGACGATGACTGGATAAGCCTATCAACTATTGAAGAACGTGATGGAGCATTTTACTGGGATGTAGAGTTCAAGGAAAGCGATAATGGTTTCAGTATAGTAACTTCAGATGGAAGTGTTTCATATCACGTGGAAAACGGAAACTGGGACGAAACACCGGATGTTGCAGACGTGAAACAGTTCTATAACTATCTTGTCAGTATATTTGATAAGGCACTTTCAAGTGAGGCAGTGATTTATGACATCGAGTACTCCCACAGCGATGGTGAGCTGATATCCCTTGACGATTTGAAGGCACAGAACGTTGGTAGGGGAGACGTCGAGATGATGGCGGATGAGTTTATCACGGACGATTACTACTACTTCTACATCGGGGACAGCACCGGCTACGAGGGCATGGACAGCTACTACCTGAAAGGAAGTATAGCCCCGGTTCTCGTGGGCTTTGCCATGGGACTTGCAAGTGGAGATGCTAATGGAAACTCCTATATCCTAGCTGTTCCAAAGGAATATAAAAAAGCGATAACGTTCCACACCGACGAAAATGGAATTATCGATGGCATCTACGTGGACATAAACACTGTCCCCGAGGGAACACATGCTTATGTTGCCTATATGCAGAGTGGGGAGTTCAGCTGACTCCCATTTCCCACTTTTAATATCCATTGCAAAATATCTAAATACTTCCAGCTTCAAATGTTAGAGCATGAGAATTCTCCTCGTTACAGGAAGACTTGCTGAACCACTGGTGAGGAAATACGGTAGAGGTTGTGAGGTATTTGTAGCTCCCGTTAGCGTAGCCGCTTTTTTAACACCAACACTCATAGTTCGTTATCTAAGGAAAGCAGGTATAAAAAGTGAAGATTACGATTTGATTTTAATTCCGGGTCTTGTCAGAGGTTCAGCTCAGATTATCGAGGATGAGCTTGGTATTCCAGCATTCAAGGGGTCAAGGTATGCTTTTGACTTACCGCAGGTTCTTGAAGCTTTAAAGCAGGGATTCAGGCTGAGCAGAGAAATTCCTGCTGACGATTTATTTCAGAAGGATGCACTTAAGAAAGTTGAGGATATTAAAAACAGGACAAAGAATAAG
>JAMOPD010000400.1 GCA_027064745.1 Thermococcaceae archaeon | reverse complement strand
TGGATTTCTTTTTGAAACTCCCATTGTTTTATCTTAAAGCCTTTTTGTACATCGTTAACAATCGAACGGGTCTTTATGCAATCCATGCGAATGATTTTGATACGGCTCCGCTGGCTTTTTTCTTAACCCGGCTCCTCAAAGCGAAATTTATTTACGATGTTCATGATTTGTACTATACTCGTATCTCACTTCTTGAAGAACGGGAAAAAGATAGCCCTGTCAGAAAAATCCTTCGGAGGGCGGAGATACTATTTGCCAAGCTTTCTGATGCTGTGATAACAGTAAGTAGGTCCGTTGGAGGGAGGCATGGGGGGTTCAAAGAATTTTTCGTGAGGAATGGGGTCGTATCCGACAAAATATATGTGGTTTGGAACACGCCTGACTTGAAGTTTTTCCCCCGATTAGCACGACAAAGGCATAACGGACTTATCGTGGGATACATAGGAACCATACGGAGTATCTCCAATTTTATCCCTTTGTTTGAGGTTGCTCGGAGAAATAAAGCGTTGAAGATACTCTTTGTGGGTAGAGGGGCGTCTAGGGGCAAAATTCAGAAGTTACTATCCACGCAGTATCCGGACATTAACGTTGAGTTTGTAAGCCACGTTCCCTATCAGCGTATTGCTGAGTATTACGCACGCTGCGATGTGATATACTCGGTCTTTCCCCTTACTGAGAACATCAGAAGAACTTTTGCTGTGAAAATGTTCGAAGGTGTTGTGGTGGGAAGACCAGTGATAGTCAACAAGGATACCCTTATGGAGGATTTTGTTCAGATCCATCGGTGTGGGATAGCGATAGATATTACCCCTAAGGAGGTGGAGATTGCCCTTGAAAAATCCCTCAAACTCAGACCTCCCATCAGGCTTAGAGACAAATGGAATTGGAATAGAAACAAGGAGGTAATAAAAAAAGCATATGCCTAGGAGGTCGGGAGCTATATTTTTATGCAAACCCTGACCTTTTCTTTAATCTTCGCGCATACAACGTTTCTTGTATCGATGACAACCTTTTCAGAATTCTCTGTCAAAAGTTTGGGAAGGATTTCTCTAAACATATCGTGGTCCGTGACTATGACTATTGCATCTGCCCATCTGATGACTTCATTAAGGTCCTCCGAACTGAATAGTCCAACTTTTGTTTTGATGGTCTTCGAGTAGGGGTCATGGACTCTAACCTTAGCTCCTCTTTCGATGAGTTCTTCGATAATTTTAATCGCTGGAGACTCGCGGGTATCACTTATATTCTTCTTATATGCAATTCCGAGTACTGCGATTTTTGATCCCCATAGTTTCATGTTGATTTTCCTCAGTCCTTCTTCAAGCAAGTTTACGGTATGTATTGGCATGTAGTCATTTATCTGTCCCGCGGTTTCTATGAATCTCGGTATGAATCCATATTGTTTTGCTTTGTATGAGAGGTAAAATGGATCAAGCGGGATACAGTGTCCTCCAACTCCAGGCCCAGGATAAAATGCCATGAATCCGTATGGTTTAGTCTTTGCTGCGTCAATGACTTCCCAGATGTCAATTCCCATTCTTTCAAATATAAGTGCAAGTTCATTTACCAAAGCAATGTTAACGTGTCTGAATATATTTTCGAGCATTTTTACGGCTTCAGCGGTCTTACAGTCTTGGACCTTAATGACTTGAGTAACTATTGATCCATAAAGAAGGGCTGCAGTTTCAGTAAATTCTGGTATCAATCCACCAACGACCTTGGGGGTGTTGCTAATTGTGTATTTTTTATTCCCGGGATCCACGCGTTCTGGGGAGTACGCAACACCGAAATCCCTTATGACCCTTAACCCGCTATGTTCCTCAAGTAGGGGGACTAGAATCTCCTCCGTAGTACCTGGGTAGGTTGTGCTCTCGAGGATTACAAATTGTCCTCTTCGGAGAATCTTTCCAATCGATACGGCCGAGGACTTTACAAAGCTCAAGTCTGGTGTTTTGTCTTCCCTCAGAGGAGTTGGGACGGCGATTATTATAAAGTCACACTCTTTAAGATCGTCGATATTGTTTGTTGGTGTAAAGTTGTCGAGATTTAAATCTTCGTCTTTAATATCGTCTATGTATGAAACTCCGTTTTTCAGAATCGTTATTTTGTCCTCTGCAACGTCGTATCCAATGACCTCGAACTTTTTTGAAAACTCTATCGCCAGCGGAAGGCCCACATAGCCGAGGCCTACAATGCCTATTACAGCTGAGTGAGTGTAGATTTTTTCGTTGAGTGTTGTTAGCCAATCATTCATTTACACGTCCCCCACGGCGGTTTTTAACACATGTTCTAATGATGCTCTCATACAACCAAAGCTATAATTTCTCAAAAACTTTTTCCTGGCTTTTATTCCCAGAGAAGTTATTATTTTGGGATTATCCAGAAGATATACTAGTGCCTTGGAGAGTTCACTTGTTATATGCTTTTGGTCACCGGAAATTATAATGCCTGCGTTGTTGAGGATTTCCGGGATATCCGACACATTAGTTGATATGATCGCCTTGGACATTGCCATGGCATCAAACAACTTTGCTGGAAGTTGTCCCCTGGCGGATTTTGATTCGATTTGGGGAATCACATAGATATCGGCAGCGGATACAACTTCGGGTATCTTGGAAAACGGAATGTATCCGATAAATTTGGCCCTGTTGGCTAGAATTTTCCTCGCCAGTGTTAGAATCCTCTGCGAGTATACATCCCGGCCAATGCCCGCTATTACCAGCATTAGGTCATTTCTCTTGGCCAGTTTCTCCTCCCTAAATGACAGTATTAACTCTTTTACCCCTTTGTGGGGCCGGGGGGTTCCAAAAAACATCACGACGGTCTTGTCGGTAGGCAGTCCAAGTTTCTCTTTAGCTGTTTCAGTGGAATATTTTTTTGGATTAAACTTCTCTTCGTCCCGTGTGTGCCATATAATGGTTCCACCAAACTTTCTCTTGAGAAAGGAATTTGACACGGTTTTGGGAACGTTTATGGTTTCTGCGATTTTATCCAGCACGTATAAGTCGGGGAGGGCCTTAAAATAATTGTGCGGGCCGGGGAATTGATACCACAGGAGGTATCCTTTTTTAATAGAGTCGACTATGAACGCCAAGTCCCAATCGTCGATATCAAGGATCACGGGCACATTGTTCGGGCTTTTCACTATTTCCCATATTCCGAAGCTCGTGAGCAGGGGTTTTGAAACATAGATCACATCGCTGGACATGTTCTCCGCTAGATATTTTACATATGAAAAGAGTGTTCTTGTCTTTATCGGTATCATGGTTATGTCATCGTTGGTATCCCTCAGGGGAGACCATATACCTCCTCCCAAAACCGGACCGACTATCTCAACCTCATTTTCGGGGCTAAGCAACTGTCCAAGTAGATATGCCCTCCCCAATGCGTTTGATGACATATTTGGGGTGAGTATTGAGATTTTCATTAGTGTCACCTGATTTTTAGAGATACTTCACCCTGCGGTAATTGGACCGTAGTCTTTTCATGGCATCATGAAGTCCCCAGTAAATGTTCATGGGAGGAGTCGGGTTTATTCTTAGTAGGTACTTTAGAAAGCTACCATCGGAGACTATTATCGTCCATATGATTAGCCGTATTTTATTGATGAGTGTCCCGTATCTAAACACGGTTACGGTTGAATTCCTCCAGTAATTCTTTGAAATTCTCAGCCATATATTTGTGTGTCTATTAGTTGTTGCACCTCTCTTGTGGTAAACAACGGCATCCGGTACGTAAAGGCCCGGCCAGCCAAATTTATTTGCTCTCCAGGAGTATTCCGCATCCTCATAATTGGTTCCAAATGTCTCATCAAAAAGCCCGATTTGGAGTATCATCTCTGTATTGTACAGCGCGGCTGCCGCTATTGCACCCATCACCTCTTCTTCCTTATCAAATTGACCCTCATCTAAGGTACCCTTTCCTCTGTCCACTATTCTTACCCCTCCAAGGACATGACCGGCGGAATCTATTATCCGCGGATTGTGGTATTTCACAACTTTCGGGCTGAGTATGCCGATGTTGGTGTGGTGCTCGGCACGCTCTGTGAGGATATTGAGGAAATCCCTGGCTACTACGGTGTCATTGTTCAGTAGCATTATATACTTGGGTTCCAGCATCGAGGTGGCAAATTTCATGCCTACGTTGTTGCCCCCAGTAAAGCCGTAGTTGTCTCTGTTTTTTATAATGATCAATCGTCTGTCCGGGTCATATTTGTCATAGAGGGGCCTGTTAAATTTCCCCTGGAGTGCCTCCTCCTCACTGAGCTCAAAAATTTTGATTGGTTTGTTCTCCGGGTTATAGTCAAAGAATTTTGATTTGACTTTCAGTTTCCCCTGGGCGTATTCTTTGATTTTTTCTATAGACGCATCTTGGGATGCATTATCAACAACGATGACGTCGTAGTTAGGATAATCTATTCTGTACACTGATTCTAGGCATTCCACTGTATCCCGCCAGCCGTTCCAGTTGAGGATTATGATAGAGACGCGCGGGAACATTGGATTACCCCCCGCTTATTATTTTTTGTATTTTTGTTTCTAGCTTTGCATGTTCTCTGTATCTTTCTTTAGAATATGTGCCGTATATGTTTTTCAATATTTTTATGCCGAGTTTTGTTTTTTTATGTTTAATCATTCCGCCCTCTATGACGGGAAGTTTTAACTTGCATTGTTTTGTCATATTAATATTTGGAAGCACATCCACTATTATGGCCCTGAATAATATGTAATCGTTTGGTAGGGGATGTTCAATTGTGAATTCGTAATCAACGGCGATTAGATTATTGGTGGGTGTTTGTATTAAATTCCGGGGTATGAAATCAAAAGCGTTCCCTGTAACTAGTTGGTACCCATCTGAGTCTTTTTCGGGTAGCCCGTGCAGTTTAATTAGGGCAGAGTGTAATTTCTTAAGAATGTCGGTTATTTTGTTTATATCCCCTGCAACTCCCGCGGCTTTTATTTCTTCGAGGAGAGGAGTTCCAAAATGATATCCGAATCTTCCGACTTTATGAACTAGGGTTATGTTGTTCTCTTTTATTTTTATCTCCTTCTCTTGGAGGTACATCCGAGTTTTTTCTATATAGTATTCCTCCTGTCGGGTCTTTCTTAGCGTTGATATAGTCTGTAGCTCTCTTCTTCTCTTAATTGAGAATTTCTTTATAATCCAATCTTGTTTGAGGTATATTGGGGTTGAATCCATGGAGGCCACTATTAAAAAGGAATTTGCAAATTCACCGAGTAACCTTGCCTTTGTAAGAGTCTTTAGGGCAAAGTTCTCATTTATTTTATGGCCCAGCTTGTTGAGTATCTTGTTTATTAGTTTTAGCTTGTTATTCCAGTCAGATTGAGGAAACGGAGTATTAATCCAGTTGTAGATGTCATGTTTATATATTTCATCGCTGTCATTGATTATAGTCTCTGCGAATTTATAATCTGGAAAACAGTAGAAAAAGTGGATATAGTTAAATCCTGCCTTTTTTAACAACTTTGTTAATTCAGCTTTAGAAAATGTTATTGGATGCCTCGTGGGGTTATTATAGTAC
>JAMOPD010000399.1 GCA_027064745.1 Thermococcaceae archaeon | reverse complement strand
CAACGCCGTTGCTCGTGCTCAGGTAAAGCCTGTTGTGGTCTGTGTAGAGGACGCCCGCGACGCGCTTCGCTCCTTCCTCAAGTGCCGCATTTATTGCCCGCTCGACGTACTCGTTCGGCTCGTCCAGCTCGACTATGGCTTTATCGAAGGTCTCGGGAATGTCTCTATACTTAAAGGGCCCCTCGGCTATTCCGTAGTAGTCCTCTTTTGGTGAGAGGCTCTTAACGCTGGCTAGAAGGGTCTTCAGGCTCCTCTCGATGGTCTCCTCATCGAGTGTCATGAGTGTTGTCGACCCTATCCTCTTCTCATACTCCACGAAGAGCTCCACCTTCCTTGAGTGCCAGTTCTTTGCAACGGTTATTTCATTGTTGGCAAATCGCACCTGACGCCTGCTTTGCTCATGACTGAGAACGACGACATCACCGAAGCCAAGCTCTTTTGCCTTCTTCAATATAAGCTCATTGATCTCCAACATTACATCACCTCCTAAGAACCACGTCCCTCAACCTCGCCGGTGCTCCGCCCATCCAGACCGGGACGCCCTGACCGGGCTCGCCCTTTCCGCATGTTCCCGGAAACATTTCGACTTCCTTTCCGACGGCATCCACGCTGCTCCAGAGGCCCTTCGTGGTGATTTCAAGGATTGGCTTTCTGATCGGGTGCTTTATCTCCCCGTTTTCGATGAGATACGCCTCCCTTCCAATGTAGCGCTGCTGGTATCTGCGGTCATCGATGTTCCACTCATTGAAAGATACCATATAAACACCGAGCTTTACGTCCTCAATCAGCTCCTCGAAGGAGTAATCGCCCGGAGCCAGGTAGGTGTTTGCCATTCTAACTATGGGCTCGCGGTTGTAGTTTATAGCCCTTGCAGAGGCGTTTGAGCTCATTCCGAGGTAAGCTGCATACTCCCTGTTCATGAGGAACTCGTTTATTATGCCATTCCTTATCAAATAGCGCGGCCTCGCCTTAACTCCCTCGTCGTCATAGAGGTAGAAGCCCCAGCTGTTCGGTATCGTCGGGTCTTCTATGACGGTAACGGCATCGCTCCCAATACGCTCGCCGAGCATTTCGGGTTTTACAAAGCTCTCCCCCGCCTGAGCTGCTTCCCTTCCCATTATCCTGTCGAGCTCATAGGGATGCCCGACACTCTCATGGACGGCTATCCCAGCGACTTCTGGGCTTATGACAACATCAACCCTGCCCTCCGGAGGTTCTTTTCCCTCCTTTATAAGCCTCTGGAGTGCCTTCACATCATTGAGTGCCCTCTCCCACGGCTTGTCCTTTTCTATAAGCTCCAGTCCGCCGGAAAATGCTCTCTGGACAAAAGGAGCCTGCTCCATCTGCCCCTCCTCAAAAACGACGAGGTTGTACGTTATGGAAACTCTTGGAATAATGCTCTCAACTAGGGCACCTTCATTGTTCATGAAAATCTTGTGCCATATGAAATCACGGTAGCTCAAAAAGCGCATTGGCACCGTTATGCCCGATCCTAAAACGCTCTCCTCAATTCTCTTCAGATAGTCCATTTTCTCCTCCGCACTTACGTCCCGGAAATCTTTCCTCATCTTCACCTCGTAGAAAACTTCATGGAAGTTCTCCTCGCTGAATTCTACCGGTCTCCTCCTTACCTTGGAGGCAGCTCTTGCAAGCTTTACGGCTTTTTTAACCGCTTTGAAAACGCTCTCCTTCGTCAGCACATTTGTGCTTGCAAAGCCCATACCCCCATCCACAAGAACCCTGATGCCCATACCTCTGTCTGCAAGGATTCCAAGCCCTTCGGGATTGCCGTTTTTCATTACGACTTCCGTCCCGTTTTTCTCCTCAAACCTTGCCTCCGCGTAAGAAGCGCCGAGTTCCATGGCCTTTTCGACTGCAAATTCAACAAGTTCATGCATGCGCATCACCCCTATAGAATAGTTGCTTCAGTAAATATAAAATCTTTTCGCTTCGATGAATATCGAAATATGGAATTGGAAAATTAGCTATTGTGCGCCAGCGTTGATATACCAAAAACAGTGAATTAGAATAAAAAATTTAGAGGGTCAGCTGGCATGAGCCAGCCAGAGAAGAACTCCCTTAACAAACGGCCAGTTCGTGTTTATGTATCTCTGGTAGTATGCATCGCTTATGGCCTTGCTTGAACCATAGGCTACTACTCTTCCGCTGCCAACTTCGACAGCTGCAGCCACGATAGGCTTTGAGCCTTTCTCCTTAACCACGTTCTTATCTTTGTCCTCTGCGTAGGCGGTTTCGTATCCTGTTATAAGCCAAACAGCATTGCCACTTATGTCCAAGGTGTCACCATTGTACAGCATCTCATGCGTCTCGTTGAGGAACTTCATTGCAGGGTGTTCGAGGTTGTAAAGTCCCACAAGCGGGAACCATGATCTACCTGTGTTCTTATCATCATCCATAAGCTCGTCATCCTTGAACTCGATTCCATATTTGCCCACAACTTTGTTAAGGCTCTTATAGTACACATGACCATAATAGCTCTCTCCAAGGATGAAGAGTCCTCCTCCGTTCTCTACAAACTGCTGGATTGCCTGTGCTTCTTCGTCTGTTATATCTTTGCTGGGATTAGTTATGATGAGAACATTGTAGTTCTTCAATTTCTCATATGTTATAGGCTCTGTATTGATGTCTACCTTCCAGCCAAGGTCGTTTTCAATCTTTCCGATAAGCGTGTTCATTCCATTGCTATCACTTTTTGTTGGGTTGTAGTACTGGTTGTGGGAGGCATCAATAAGAACCTTCGTGACTTTAATCGTTACTCCCGTCTGGCCGCTCTCAGCTTTTTTGACCGCAGACTGCATCAATGGAATTAAATATTCGAGTTTATCTTTGATTCCCCTGCTCAGGAAGGCTGCCTTCCTTATGTGCCTCATCGCAGCAAATGAGAGCGATGTAGACCCTGTTGCCTCAGAATATCTTTTGAGGGTTATATATTTCTGGTACTCCTGCTTTACAAGCTGTAATTGTCCTTCGACACTGAGAATCTGAGATTCAAATTCGCCCATGCTTATGTTGTACTGTCTGACCTCCTCAAGCAGCTGTGTGAAGTTTTCATACAACGGATTCAGGGATTTCCATTCTTTAGTGTACATACTGAGATAATATGTGGACATTATACGGGCTATCTTGTTGGGATTTGGTATGACATCGACTTCTTTAGACTTGAAGTCATATCCCTCGATTTCAGCTTTTATTTCATGTTTTCCTGTAATGGCGGGGTTCCAGATATATTCTACTGTCTTATCTCCTCCAGCAGGTAGTTCTATCGTCTCATTTATAACACTCTTGTCATCAATGTAAAGCAGGAAAGTGACGTTCTGCGCGGCTTTTCCGCCGTTTTCAAGGACAACCTTTATTTTGTTATCGTAATTCTGAATTGCCCTG
Organism: Thermococcaceae archaeon; assembly: GCA_027064745.1. Taxonomy (GTDB): domain Archaea; phylum Methanobacteriota_B; class Thermococci; order Thermococcales; family Thermococcaceae; genus Thermococcus. The sequence goes on along the minus strand of JAMOPD010000399.1, from coordinate 2,169 downwards.
TTTGGAACTTGGAGCTCTTTTACGGCTATTGGAACGTAGTATTCGATTTCTAGCTCTGGCCATGGGTTGTACTTGTTCTCTTTTGAGGCAAAATAGATGTAATCCTTTGTATTTACATGGCTGTTGTTGGAATGCAGATAGAAGCTAACAACACCATCTTTAAGGAGCTGATCTGCTACAAAGTCTGTGACATCCCAGCTGTAATCAACATTGACATTTCCATTGGGAAGATCTATGATAACCCATGAAAGTGGTCCTACGGCATCTGTTGGCTGGTTGCTCCATCTGAGTGTAGTTTCATCCCAGTTATCATCGAGAACACCATAGACACTAACATTGTGAGATAATGACCCGTAGTGATAATATGCATGTAGATTCAATGTTGCTTTTAGAATAACCGCAGCTTTGGGAACATATTTGCTGATATTAAATTTTAAATAGGGACGTTCTTCACTCCCGTAATATGTTCCAACCCTTAAGCGATATGTTTTGTAATCTACCCATCCTCCTTCGTCTATCCAAGTATCGTCCGTAGGATTTATTTTCGCTGTTTGCTGAACACTTGCGGCAACTCTTGGAATTCCTGCCAATGGAATCACACTCAGCACCATAACCGCAATTAAAAACAGCGCCAGTCGTCTCATAGTATCACCAAATTTTTAGAAGGAAATTTAAGTATAAATTCTTTTCCATTAAACATAGGACAGGATATAGACAGCCCGCATGCCAGATTTATTATCAGGCGCTCTCACGGATTATCCTGAGAGTATGCTGTTGGGTGTCCGATAATGACAAATCATGCTTATTCCTAACAACATGAATCCCAGGGAAGAAAATTTAAAAGTTTATTTTAAATACTAGTTAACGGGGGTGATAAACCATGAAAAAGGAGATTCTGGCATTAGGGCTTTTATTGATGGTTCTAACACTTCCTCTAACGAGTGCACTTTACGTTGGCTCAGAAACTACAAGAGCCCAAGCTATTGCAAAAATTTCAATATATTGGTACTATTCATACATGAAGTATGACGGCCAGTTCAAGGAACTTTATAATGAGAGCGTTACAGCAGGAGTAGACAATCAGACCCTTATGCTTGCTCAAGCATTATACAACAATGCCACAATCCAGTTCAAAAAAGCTGTTGGCGGCTTTGAAAGGTATGGTTTTCCATTCCCCTATGAAATGATGAGAGCATACAAATACATGAGAGAAGCTATCAAAGTCCTCAAACTCGCCCTCAATACAACTGAAATAAAAGGATAACCTCTCTCCAAGAAATACTAAGAAAGACGAAAGATCAATAAGTTCTGGCAAATCTTGCCACAAACTTGGCATCTCTTCCACAATGAGCACATTTCTTTCCTTTAATCTTTGCCTTCTCTTCTGGATGTGGGATTCCAAGCATTTTAGCATCGAGTATCTCTTCCATTTCAAGACCACAGTTTTCATCACCGCACCAGGGAATCTCAACAACTCCCCTCCTATCTTCAAAAACCTTCTTTGCCTCTTCAAGGGTATCCACGCGCTTTATGTGGCTCTCAAGGAATTCTCTTGCCCTCTCATACAGATTCTTATGAACATCATCAAGAGTCTCTCTAACTTTATCGATGAGCTCATTTCTCTCAATCACGGATTTTTCAAGCGTATCCCTTCTTGCAAGCACAGCTTTTCCATTTTCAATGTCTCTCGGGCCAACTTCTATACGTAGAGGTACTCCTTTAAGCTCCCAGTCGTAGAACTTCCTTCCAGGTCTTATGTCCCTCTCATCAACATGAACTCTGAAACCTGCTCTGCGAAGCTCCTCGGCAATTCCTCTGGCATAGGCATACACATCATATGGGGAGTCCTTCTTTGGAATTGGCACGATTACAACTTGAATAGGAGCTATAGCAGGCGGTAAGACAAGGCCTCTATCATCTCCATGAACTGCCATAACAGCGGCCAAAAGGCGCTCACTCATTCCGTAGGTAGTTTGGTGCACATACTCATGCTCACCTTCTTCTGTCTCATAGAGGATGTTGTATGCCTTAGCAAAGTTCTGTTTGTAATTATGCATCGTCCCAATCTGGAGAGTCCTTCCATCAGGCATCATTACCTCAGCTCCAAGCGAGTAGAAAGCTCCAGGGAACTTATCCCATTCTGGTCTCTTTGAAACAATGTATGGCATT
>JAMOPD010000398.1 GCA_027064745.1 Thermococcaceae archaeon | reverse complement strand
GGAGGACGAGAACCTGAACCTTAAAGAGAGGTGGATGAGGAACAGGATAAGCGAGGAGGAACTTAAAAGACTACGGGAAGCGTTAAACTCGCTGATCGGGAACTTCTCAGATGAAAAGTGAACACATTCATCAAAGTTTTTCATCTTAACCTTGCTTGCAGTTCTTTGGAACCATTACAGAATCAAAAAACTTTTATGAAAAAACGCCTAAGTAAATGAGAACAACGGGGGTGAAAGAAGTGTCTCTTCAAAAAAACCGTCGGAATTGTGGTGGGTTTCGTTTTGATTGCCTCAGTTTCAGGGTTCCCAATGGCAACAGGCCTCAGCTTTGGCGTCGATCTTCCGTCCTCTAAGGTCATTATCCTAGACATCATACAGCAGAGAACAACGTGTGATGGCTGGGCAACCTTTGGGGTCAAACTCTACAACGCAGGCGGTTTTACTGGAATCGGCAAAGTGAGCCTTTACATAGATTCTGAGGAAGTTGGGAGCGAATTCATAGACATACAGCCCAACGAAGTGTTCGTTTTAAACTTCAAAGCCCAGATACCAATGGGAAGCGGGCACACCGTAAAAGCCGTTTACACAGAAAAGTTCGGAGAAACCGTTCAGAGATCCGAGTCCCTAATAACCCAGAGGGATTCCGACTGCGATGGGTGGGTTGATGAAACAGAATTCAGATACGGAACAAACCCCTACAACGCGGATACTGACGGCGATGGAATCATTGATTCAAACGATTTTGATCCATTTAGAGATGCCATTATTGAACTGTATATCTTTAGGGCGAGAGCACTGGATCCCGCTGAGGACGATGACCAAGACTGGAACACGGATTTTCGCATTGAGGCAACTTTCAAAGCTGATTCTATTACCCAGACACTCAAGCAGAACCTCCCCGACAATACCCGAGATGTCGAGAACATGGTAATGTTAGGGAACAACCTCTTTGAGAACATCCAGAATGAGGCCGTAGCAGTTTTAAGGTTTAACCCTCCTGACAATGCTGAGACGGTTGAAATAGATCTCAAACTCGTGGACAGAGATTCAGGGTTTATAACAGATAATCCGGACGAAATCATGGATATCTCACCAAGGCCCGGAAACAACGAGGAAGGAAAGGTAGCCAAGCTTTTCTTCAGTCTCAAGAACGGCACGTGGTGGGGTGATGACTACATAAACGACCATAAAGATTACTTCGGTTACGGCCACCTGAGCGGAGCAGATGATTCGACGGAGGACTACACGAACGGCGGAGAATACGATGCCGAACCCTTCTCCAAGTACTACGATGAGCTTGAGGCCCTCGGCTACGATTTAAGCGTTGTAAACATCACCGACGTTAAAGGCTGGGACGGAATAAAGACCTTAGAGCTGATGGATCATGAGAGTGGAATCCTCTACAGATACTCAAATCCCGAAGAGGCAGTACTCTTCACCCTTGAACTACCAGACGGGAGCAAGAAGAGAGTACTCATCATCAACAAGAGGAATGCAGAGGTTTCAAAAATAAAACTGAAGAATGAATCAATCAAAGTGCCGTTCTATGGCAACAAGACGATCAAGGGAGACAACCTCACTATTACAACAGAGAAAGACGTAGGATATGAGGCCTTTATAACGTTTGGAAATGTAACAACTGAGGAGAACACAACCGACACATCAAAGACGACAGTGGAGACTTCAAACATGACAAAGCAGACGGAAACTTTACTTGCGGACGTAGTAACCACATCAACAGACATCGACGAGGACGACGCTGAAATATGGTTCCTCATAAAGCTGAACGATGAAGACGGAATCCCGTTTTACAGGGAGCTTGAGCTTAACGGGGAGCTTGAGAAGGAGGGCTCTATCTACAGGTTCGACCCTTCCGATGGGTTTGGTATAGACGATCCGGACTTCCATCAAAGCTTAATTGAAGCCGACGCCTATGGAGACTACGACGGCGACGGCGTTCCGAACGCGGTTGAACTGTTCATCGGGAAGAATCCCACGCTGAGAGATGTTCTTGGCATTAAACTTACTGTTGCTGTCGGTTGGAACGCCAACCAGACTTATCTCACCCAGCTCGTCAAGGGCTTCCAGAGGGCGAGCCAAGTTATTTATGACTACACCGACGGGTACGCGATGATAGCTGAAGTCAACATAACGAACAACGTCCAGCCGGACAGTGAAGAATGGACGAAGTACATGGTGCGGATTAGGAACACAAAGAACGATACTCTACTCACATACAATGGTTTCTGGTACTGGAAGTGGGTGGAGAACATGGATGGTAAGGAGAATGGATATATCCTGCTCTTTAGAGAGTTTGGAGATAAAACCCCCGACCAGTACTACAGGGGGATAGCCCATGAGCTTGGACACTTTGTTTTCGGCGTAGGAGACGAGTACAGTGCGCCGTTCTCATGGGATCACGATAAGAACGGAACACTTGAAGGCTTCTGCTATTGGGATTTAGCTTCGGTTCTTCAGAATGAGTATCATGTTTCAGGCTTCGACTGGCTCCATACGGTTATGGGCAGGAACTGGAAAGGAGAGGAACTGAGTACGAAGGGACATCCCACACTAAAGAACGATTATGACTGGTTCTACAACGAACTGGTTGAGTACGACAAAAAACTGAGAGAAAAGGTCGGATACGGGCTTTCAAAGGTAATAAATGACCATAATCCCTCCAAAAACATAACTAATCTACACCAGATTATGCCCACTCACTGGCAGACAACGTACCTTATTGACTGGACTTCCCGCAACATGACCTCTGGGTGGGAAGTCGTGTTTGCTTTGCTTTCAGCGGGGCACACTCTCGGCCACAATGAGGTTTATAACATCGACGCTGGGCTTTATCTTGACCTGAATTTTGATGGAGTGGCTGACTATGAACTCCCGGAAGGCTACGTGCCAAGCGTTGGCCCCTACACAGGCGTTGGTTATTACCTGAGAGTCAACTGGGGGTGATTCCATGAGGGCTCGCTTTTCGATCTTTATTTTTGCTTTTGTCTTATTACTCTCAGCCCCGTTAGCCCAGGGTGTAAGCGTATGGGACGGTTTGATTGACAGGCCCATTTACTACATCAACATCGAGGGATACAGTCTCACTGGAGTCCCACCGTGGAATCCCTTCAACGATTCCTCAATAACATGGATTAACATAGGCTACGAGTACAACGAAACCCACACTTTAAACAGGTACCATGAGGGAGGAAAATGGAAGGAAGGGTTTTTCCGAAAATCCGGGAATCCAAAGCCTTTCAGACTCTCGGATTGGAACCTGTCAAAAGTTCTCAGGGAATACCAATGGGGTATTCAAAATTACCTGCCAAATCTTACTGGGAAATCCTCTGGTGTAACATGGAATAGAGGCTACTGGAACAGCTCAATAGGCAGGTGGGATGCAGTAATCACGGCGAACCACATCAAAATAACATTAAACACGTTTGCCTGTGAGGGTTCTGGAGAGTGCGATGAGTACATTACCTTGGAATGCTGGAGGAGCGAAGCTAACGTAACTTGCAAGTGGGGAAAACCAGTCTTCAAGATGTATCCTGGCAGACCACCGATAGGAAAGGAAACAACTGAAAGCAAAAGCACAGCAAAAGAAGAAAACAAAATCTGCGGACCAGGGGTATTAATCGGATTAGTTTTAGCTCCCATGCTGATAAAGCGGGTGAATAGGTGAACCCATGAATCGAGTTGCCTTTGTTTTGTTATTTCTCATTTTCTCGGCAATCCTCGGTGGGTACTACCTAACTCAGAGCCCAGAAAAAACGGGAATCACATCTCACCCAGCATACCCCACTGAGATTTACGCATCAAAGGTTAAACCTTTGGTACAGAACTGGGCCAGCGATGCCGAGCTTATCCTTGTCTACGGTTCTGAAAACTGCCAGCAGATTCTCTGTGATGTTCATCCAATGTCGTCACCATGTATTTGCAATGATTCAACGTTTGGCGATGGAAAAGCACCACAATGGACGTTCGTTTTTTATTCAGGGCAAAAGGGAGAGCTCATGAAAGTGGATGCGTACATTGTACAGGAAGACGGGCAGAAAAAATGGCAGGTTGTTTCCAAAACATACAAAACTCCCATTGACTATTCCAGCCTCGGCGTGAGACTTTCGAATCCTCCACAAAATCAAACCCTCAAACCAGGAGTTTACATACTCTTCAGAAACCAATGGAAGTCCGGATTTAGATCCCTTAACTTTACTGCAATCAATTTCGCAGAATTTAAACGGCTGATTCTGGCGGAATCCAAGAGCCCGGCGGTATACAGGGGAGTTTTAATACTCCCCAACGGGCAAATCGGGGACCTTAGCTCTCCAACCATAATCGTCAGAACTCAAATCAACAAATCAAACGACATGATTACTGTAGTTTATCCAGGAGTAGTGCTAAGAGGGTACGTACCATCACTCCCACTCAAACCTACCTCGCTGGAAAACTACTCCCTGAGTATTTCAACTGCAATCGAAAGACTGGCATCTCCAGAGTTTTCAGGACTTAAATTAATTCTCGGACAGCCTTACGTATATTATGAACTGGAAAACGGCACGATAAAGATAGAAACCTTAGACTGCGACTTTGAGGTGAATGACGAGAACATAAGGGGAGCGTGTAGGACGAGATGACATGTGAACAAAGAAGGATACCAAAGCTCCCTGCTCTCTTAATTCTTTTAATTCTTAATTCTCGGAGCCTTAATAATTTCAAAGGGTTATCCCTCATTGAACGATGTCGGAAAACCTGAGATTGACTACCTAAACGGCTATGATGTGTACAAAGAATACTTCCACCAATTCAGTGACTGATACGGCCTAATTGGAGTTTATGGAACCAAAGTCAGGGACACGATAAAATGGCAGTTCGTCCTCTATAAACCTGGAGAGGTAAAGATTTACACCGTATCCAAATGCCATGAACTGGAAGACTTACGCGTTGAAACATATCAAACGCCTATAGACTACTCCAATTTCATGATCCCAGAAAACACACTAAAGCAACTTAATCTATCACTCTGCTCATCCGTCGTGGAGTGTTCGGTTATTCGTTTTGGGAACCTAAGCTCGATTGGTGTGGAAGGGAAGAAAAATACTTGCCAGCGGTCATTCCTACAAATACGCCATTGGGATTGGCTACCACGAATTCCGCCTCGGACTTAGAAAGACCATAAATGAATCTCCAAAACATCTCGACTATATACTAATCCCGCCCGCTAAATCTAACATCAATGGGGTCTGGGTGACAATAGAATTCAAAAACAGTTCCTCAGACTTAATGACCATCCATTATTCGCCTTCGGCTAAGATTTCGCTCCCTATTCCTGCCGTTGGCTATTCAGAATTCAACGTCACTCAGTATTCCAGCGTGCTTGAAAACCTCAGCAGTGAAACCTACATGTATCAAGAGGTCTGGCTAACACAGGAAGAAGCAAAAGCAAGGGGTACGATATGTTTCCATGCCCAAAGAGCTTTCTCTGTGAATGCAGAGCTGACAACGAATGCTCGTGCAGGCGCTCCTGGTCGGATTGCGTTTATATCTCAAAATGCTACCACTTCTTCGTGGA
>JAMOPD010000397.1 GCA_027064745.1 Thermococcaceae archaeon | reverse complement strand
ATCACCGTTGAAGACGTCTTAAAAGCGCCCATAGTGGCGTGGCCTTTAGGTCTTTTTGATTGCTGCGGTGTAAGCGATGGTGCCGCGGCAGCCATCATCACCACCCCTGATATTGCCAGGGGGCTGCGCCAGGACTTCGTGTTGGTGAAGGCCCTCCAGGTGGCGGTCACCTCAGGTGAGGAACTTATGTACCAGGGCTGGGACGGGACCCATGTGGAAAGTACATGTAAAGCTGCCTCCAGGGCATACGAAGAGGCGGGAATCAAGAACCCCAGGGAAGAGATTGGCATCATGGAGCTACATGACTGTTTTTCCATAACGGAGTTGGTCACCTATGAAGACCTGGGGATCTCTCCCCGCGGTAGGGCGTGGGAAGATGTGAACGAAGGTTTTTTTGACCTGGACGGAAAGATTCCTTGCCAGACCGACGGGGGGCTCAAGTGCTTTGGGCATCCCATAGGGGCCTCTGGCTTGAGGATGATGTACGAGGTGTACAAACAGCTTCAGGGTAAGGCAGGGGAGAGACAGGTGAAAGACCCTAAGCTGGGCCTTACCCACAATCTGGGCGGATACCCTATAAGCAGCGTGGTGAGCGTAACTATAGTGGGAAGATAGTTAGGTGTAGGTACAGGTGTTTTTGCTCAGCTGCTATCTTTCCACAGCGTAATACCTGTCTGAATTAGAGGACCATGCGTAAGAAGATGCGCATGGTCTTGGGGCATAAATGTAAGTGAGATTAAGGAAAGATTTGAGGATTTTAAGGAAAAGAAGTGTCGTTAATAAATCGAGGTGTTGCAGATGAAAAAAGGAGGAAGTTGTGTGACAGAAGTGGAGTGTGGTACAAGTAGCTGTGTTCGTGTTACAGAGGAAAGAGAGAGAACAAAATCAAAATTATTCCACATCACGCTGGGCAAATACAACAAGAAACAGGAGATGAATTGAGAGATGATTGACGCTCATATTCACATCTTCCCTACATACAGGTCCAAAAAGGCTGTGGAGTGGATCAAGAGATATATCCCTGAAATTAACGTCAGTGAAACGTTAGCCGAGGAAGAGATCATTGAAACTTTATCTTCTCATGGCATTTCATATTTCTTTAACTACGTATATCCATTAAAGCCCGAAGAATCCCGTAGTTTAAACCAATTTAATTATGAGCTTTCAAAGAAAGCAAACAATGCTATCTGCTTCGGTTCGGTACATCCGGGAAATGCTGACCGTGTTGAAATAGTAAGGGAAGCCCTGCTGGAATTCGGGCTTGTTGGCATAAAGTTCCATCCCTTTGTCCAGAGGTTTAAAGTATTAGATGAGCGAATGGAAGAGATCTATGACCTGTTGGAGAAGTTGAACAGGCCCGTGATCTTCCACACAGGTTTTGAACGTTTTTACAAGATGCGCCTTGCACCCGAGGAAATTGAGACAATAGCCCAAAGACACCCTGGCCTGGTTATTGTTGTCGTTCACATGTTTTACCCCAGGATAGATCGTGCTTTTGAGCTTGTGAAAAAGTATGAAAATATCTATCTGGACGCAACAAATATATTTTCCTGTTATGGGGAACCAGCATCTGGAGAGAACCTTTTTGAGGCGACTTTTCTTCCTGAGGAAAATGCTTACCGGATTTATTTCCACCATTCTGTTGAAGAGTTAGAAAAGTATAGCCACAGGGTGATGTTTGGGTCGGACTACCCTGTAGCTATGAACGACTTGGATAAGATTTACGCATGCATGCGGAGTTTTGATATTTCTGTTACAGCGAAAGAGAATATTATGGAGAAAACAGCGAAAAATTTCGTAAATCGCTTCAAACCCGGCTTTTTCGGATCTGATGCGTAGTCACTACTATAGAGAAGGAGGATTCTATGAAAAGGGTGAAGATAGGTTCAGGGTCAGCTTTTTGGGGAGATATGCTTGAACCAGCGCTGGAGTTGGCGGAAAGGGCTGACGTGAAATATATCGGCTTTGATCACCTTGCAGAACTTACTATGGCTCTCCTGAACCGTATTAAACTGAAGGATCCGCAAAAAGGTTATGTTCCTGACATAGTCCCTTGGATGAAAAGACTGCTACCTATAACGATGCCGAAGGGCATTAAGCTCATAACGAACGCTGGTGGGGCAAATCCCCTTCAAGCAGCCGAAGAGGTAAAAAGTATAATAAGAGAGTTAGGGCTTGGTCCAGCAAAGATTGGCGTAGTATTTGGCGATGATATTCTTCCATATATCAATGAGATAAGATCAGAAGGATGGAAATTCAAAAACCTTGATACTGGCGAAGAAGACATTGCCCGTATCGAGGACAGAATCGTAGCGGCAAATGCGTACATAGGAGCTGATCTGATCATAAAAGAATTAAAAGAGGGGGCGGATATAATTATAACAGGCCGTGCTTCTGATAGTGCATTGTACGTTGGGCCCCTCATGTACGAATTTGGGTGGGATTTCAGCGATGAGTATACTGATTTGATTGCAGCTGCCATTACGGTAGGGCATATTATAGAATGCGCGGCCTGTGTTACTGGTGGAATGTCTAATATGTGGAAAGTGGCCGAACGTCCCTGGGATGTTGGGTTTCCGGTAGCAGAGGTATGTGAAAACGGCGAGGCCGTTATCACCAAAACCCCCGACTCTGGCGGAATCGTGAATGAATGGACTGTCAAAGAGCACTTGATTTACGAAGTCATGGATCCTGCAAATTATATAATGCCAGATGGTGTTGCGGACTTCACGAGTGTGAAGATCCACGAAGAAGGACGAAACAGGGTGAGAGTTACCAACATGAAGGGAAAGCCCCGTCCTGAGACTTTAAAGGTTTGTATCGGTTACAGGGACGGATTTATTGGAGAAGGATGGGTATTTTTCCCTTGGCCAGATGCCCTTGAGAAGGCAAAATGGGCGGAGAGGTGGATCAGGGAGCGATTTAAACGAATAGGGATTCAGTTTGAGGAATTAAGAATAGACTATGTGGGGATCAACATGCTTCACGGTGAAGTAGCCCCAGTTGAGGATAAGGATTACAATGAGGTGGGATTAAGAATAGTTGCAAAAACAAAGACTCGCGAAGAAGCTGAAGCCGTACGCAGAGGAGCTACGCATATCTGGACAGCGGGTCCCCTTGGAACAAGTTTTGGTGTGCCTTTGAGCGTGCGGCCTGTAATAGCCTTGTGGCCTTCGTTGGTTCCAAGAGAGGCAGTAAGAACCGAGAGCCGGACATTGGAGGTGAGGTGATGCCAAAGGTCTTTTTGAAAGAATTGGCCTTTGCAAGGTCAGGGGATAAAGGTGATGTGAGCAACATTGGTGTAATGGCTAAAAGCGGCAGTATCTATGAGTTTCTGCTCGGTGTAATAACCCCGGAAAGGGTGAAAAAACACTTCAAGGGAATGGTGAAGGGAGACGTGGAGATTTATCCCATGCCCAATATTGAAAGTATCGAGGTTGTTCTGAGACGGGCTCTGGGAGGTGGAGCCACCAGTACTCTGCGTTTTGATCAGACAGGAAAGTCTATGTGTACAGCACTTTTAAGGATGGAAGTAGAGGTGAGTGAAGATCTGCTAAGGGAAGCAAGAGAAGTGGATAAAAAAATCGAGCAGAAGTGTGGAGAGAGAAAATGAATAGAGAAGATGTTGCAATACTCTATGAAGTTAAAGATGAAGTAGCGCACGTTACTATTAACCAGCCTGAAAAGATGAACAGGCTTAGATTCCGTGATATGCTCAGTATTGTTGAATGTTTGAAAAGAGCAGCTAACGACCCCAAAGTGAAGGTTCTTTTACTTAGGGGGGCGGGGGAGAAGGCCTTTTGCGCCGGTGCAAGCATTGATGAGTTCGAACAACCCTCGGCTGCAGATAGTGTGAAAAATCTTGACGCCTATGCGCAGCTTTGTAAAACCTTTTGGGATTTTCCCAAGCCATCCATTGCAATGATCAGGGGGTACGCCTTGGCAGGAGGATGCGGCCTTGCGATGCTTCCTGCATTCAGCATCGCTTCGGAAAAGGCCGTGTTCGGACTCCCGGAGATAAAAATTGGGATGTGGCCTATGATGGTCATGGCAGTTCTTTTCAGAACTGTTGGCAGAAAGAAAGGACTTGAACTGATCTGTACAGGCGACTTCATAGACGCGAGAGAAGCGGAGAGGATCGGAATGATTACCCGTGCCGTTCCTGACGAGGAGCTTGGATCGTATGTTGAGGAGCTGATAGAAAAGCTGAGGAAGATGAGTATTTCTACTCTTCAGTTGGGCTTGCAGGCTTATCGTGATATCCTGGATGTGGAATACGATGTGGCCTTGAATTATTTGAGAGATAAGGCTGCTATTCTTTCTACAACCCACGATGCCGTGGAAGGAACAAGGGCTTTTGTGGAAAAGCGTAGTCCTAAATGGGAACGTTGAGTGGCATTGAAGGGGAGATTACCGTGCCATTGGATCTCTACCAGATTTGGCTATAATTCATAAAAGGAGGATAGTGTCGTGATAAAAGGCGTAGATTTTATGCTTATGGAGGAATTTTTAGCGGAAGAGGAGAAAATTGTCCGGGATACTACCAGGAAGTTTGTGGAAAAGGAGGTTCTCCCCATCATAGAAGACCACTACGAGAAAGGAACCTTCCCGATGGAACTAATTCCCAAGATCGCCCAATTGGGTCTTCTTGGCATAACCATTCCCCCCGAATACGGTGGGGCGGGGGCCAGTTACTTCTCTTACGGGTTAGCTTGTCAGGAACTGGAGTGGTGTGACAGTGGCCTCAGGAGCTTCGTCTCCGTCCAGAACTCCCTGTGCATGTATCCCATATATGCTTACGGATCAGAAGATCAGAAGAGAAAGTATTTGCCCAAGATGTGTACGGGGGATATCATCGGTTGTTTCGGCCTCACGGAACCCGATGCAGGCTCGGATCCTGGTAGCATGAGAACTACCGCGAAGAAGGTGAAAGGGGGCTGGGTTCTTAACGGAAACAAAACCTGGATCTCCAACGCTCCCATTGCCCACCTGGCCGTGGTATGGGCCAAAACAGAAGAAGGGGTGAGAGGTTTTCTTGTGGAAAGAGGTACCTCGGGTTTTCAAACTCCCGAGATAAAGAAAAAGATGTCCATGCGTTTCTCGCTCACGGGAGAGATTGTTCTGGAGGACTGCTTCATTCCCGATGAGAACCTCTTGCCGGGCAGTGCTGTGGGGATGAAGGCCCCCTTCTCATGCCTCACCAGGGCCCGATACGGCATAGCCTGGGGAGCCGTGGGAGCTGCTGCCTTCTGCTTTGAAAGGGCCCTCAACTACACCAAAGAAAGGGTCCAGTTTGGCAAGCCTCTGGCCTCATTTCAGCTGGTGCAACAGGATTTGACTGACATGTTCACGGAGATCACCAAGTGCCAGCTTTTGGTCTATCGTTTGGGAAGACTCTTTGAAGAAGGGAAGGCCAGTCACGTCCACGTTTCCATGGCCAAGAAAACCTGCACCATGATGGCGTCTCAGGTGGCCAGGAAGGCCAGGGAGCTCCTGGGGGGCAACGGCATCAGCCTGGAGTATCACGTGATACGTCACTTGTGTAACATGGAGACCACAATCACCTACGAGGG
>JAMOPD010000396.1 GCA_027064745.1 Thermococcaceae archaeon | reverse complement strand
AGCGAGAGGAAAAATTGCAATGTCAAATGGAAATGGAAAATACGAGATAACACCTTTGAATGGATCAATGCCACTAATAGATATCTTTTACAAACATGGAACTCTTGAATTCGTAGCATTTTGGGCTAATAATGGAGAAAATAAAGCTTGTAGACTTAAGGTGGCATTATCAAAGACGAGCATGGAATACCATTCAAAACAAATAATACTAAGAATTGAGCCACATGGTGCACTAAAAGGAATGACAGAGGTTATCTTACAGGGAAATAAAGAATTTGCAAACACTTTAAAACGTACTATTTATGAGGAGAAACATAAGGAACCTAATGAGAGATGTGGAATATTAATTGCCTCTTCTCCATAAGCTCAAATTATTTCTCCTTTAATAATGCAAAGAATATTATTTGCTCCTAGTTTTTAAAATCAGTTCTACCTCAAGATTATTATCAGGCTTTAAATGCACTACTAACCTCACAAGATTATCAAATTTAGGCACTATCTCTGAAATTAACTTTGATATGTCTTCCTCCCTTTTTAGATGTATTCTTAGGACATTATACTTTGGAATATATCCTTTCATGCTGTATGTGGGCTCCAAATTTAAAAATATCTCAGCCAGTGTTGGGTCATGGAGAATCATTTTTACAGTGTGAGACAGAGTCACAGAGGACACATTTAGAGCTCTTGCGATTTTGTTATTTGGAATTTCGATATCTCCACATCTAAATCTTCCTTTCTCTGTGAGTCCAAGTCCATGCATAAAGAGATATCTTATGATTTTTGTTTTTACTTCATGCCCTTTAAATGATTTCTCGAGGATTTCCCATAGTTCTGACATTTTCATCCCATTACAAGGATGTTACCATCCTCTAAGAAACTTGGTAATCTCGTTTGGAACCTTTCCTGCCAATGTATCTTTTATAGATTCTTCTATGATTTCCAAGCCTCTGTCTAAGTCCTCTTTGGGAATATTGAGGGGAGGGGCTATCCTGAGTACATTACCATGTTTGCCGAATGTTATCAGAATTAGTCCCTTTTCCCATGCTCTCCAGCAGATTTTTAGAGCCGTAATTTTGTCAGGGGTCTTTGATTTTTGATCCTTAACGATATCTACACCCATCAAAAGCCCTTTTCCCCTAATATCTCCTATTATCCCATACTCCTCCGCCATTTCTCTGAATCTCTTGATCACATACTTTTCAAGCCTTTCTGCCCTCTTAGCAAGTTCTTCTTCCTTTATTATTTCGATTGTAGCAATTGCAGCGCTGGCATTTACAGCATGACCCATGTGTGTGAATACAAACAATGGCGCTGGGACGCTCTCCATAATTTCACTCCTCCCAATTACTGCGGAGATGGGCATTCCTCCACCGAGAGCCTTTGCACTTGCTATAACATCAGGAACAACATTGAAGTGCTCAATTGCCCACCATTTTCCCGTTCTTCCCATCCCAGTCTGAACCTCTTCATCAATAAACACAATGCCATATTCTTCAGTTAGCTTTCTCAATCCCTTAATGAAGCTAGAAGGGGGTATAATTACTCCTGCATCTCCCTGAATGGGTTCCACAATAATTCCGGCAACATCCTCGTTGAGCTCCTTTATTTTTGCTTCTACCTGTTCCAGTGCAAGGTTGGATAATTCTTCAGGGTTTTCATAGCCATCCACGTTCCATGGGTTCCTGTATGGATCAGGAAACTCCACAAAATGAAAGTCTTTTATTGGATGAATCACCCCTTTAACTGCAGAGTCAATGATTCCAGTTGCCGAGAGGGCTCCGTATGTCATTCCATGATAGGAATTCTTAAATGAAATTATGTACCTTCTTTTGGTATAAGCTTTTGCAGCTTTTATCGATGAATCAACGCTATCAGAGCCAGAGAATCCAAAAGTAACCTTTTTCTCATATCCTCCTGGTGTTATCTCTGCTAGAAGACTGGCAAGCGTTATAGGAGGTTCAATATAGAAATATCCGAGGGTATAATTGATGTATCTTTCAAGTTGTTCTTTAATACTTTCAATAACCTTTGGGTGTGTATGCCCAATATTATAGACAGCTGCACTTGTTAGAAAATCTATATATTCGTTTCCATCGATATCCCAAACCCTACTTCCCATGGCTTTTAAAACTACTAGAGGATAATATCTTAGGCCAGAAGCCTTAGGGAGATATTTCTCACTAATCCTAACAATCTGAAGATTCTTATCAATGTTCTTGGAGGTATATTTTTTGATATCATTCCACATCGTTTTCATTATAACACCTCCATGGTTCTGCCATAGAAGTATAATCATACGATTTCCCATGCAACCTTTTATAACTATATATTTTTTAGTCTAATATATTAATTTTTTCCACTTATTTTTACTTATCACGAATAAAATTGTAGTAATTTTGTAGAAATCACTAAATTATAATATAAAGATATTAGTAAATACACATGAATTAATATTCAAATTTTTTTATCATTATAATTATTAATTCTATGCGGATTAAATAATTAATTTTTAAATGAATATACTAGATAATTACACAACAAGAATAAAGCATGGAATAGCTCCCTCTGAAATATTTTTAAGATAAAATAAAATGAAAAGTATAGAGCTTTAACATCTTCTCAGTATTTTTCCTGGCCTCTTTCCGGTTAATTTACCTTGCTCTACGACGATTTCTCCATTTACGACTACATATTCGATTCCTTCTGGGTATTGATGGGGGTTCTGATAGGTGGCCTTGTCTCTTATTGTCTTTGGATCAAAGATAACTATATCAGCCCAGAAGCCTTCTCTAAGCAAACCTCTATCCTGTAGGCGTATTTTTCCTGCAGGTTGTGATGTCATTTTTCTGATGGCCTCTTCTAACGATAGTAGTCCCTCTTCTCTAACATATTTTCCCAAAACTCTTGGGAATGTTCCGTATGCTCTTGGGTGCGGTTTTCCACCTGCATAAGGAGCGGTTACCCATGAATCTGAAATAACTGAGGATAGGGGATTGGAAAGAACCCATTTCACGTCCTCTTCATCCATGAGGAACAGCACCATTGCTGCGTCTCCTTTTATCTCTATAAGCCAGTCGAAGAGTCCGTCATATGGGCTGTCAAATGTACCTTTCTCCTTCAGAATCTGCTCAAGAGTTTTTCCTTCATACTCTTCTATTGAGCACTGTGATATAAGAACACCATCCCATCCAGCTGCTTTTAGGAAATTCTCACCAATCACCCTGTCTTCCTCTATTTCTTGCTTTATCCTTTCCCTGACTTCCTTGTCCTTGAGTCTTTCAAGCATTTTATTCACTCCGCCCTCCAAGACCCAATTCGGCAGTAAAGCTGTTATGGTCGTGCTGCCTGCTGTGTAGGGATAAACATCACAGTGTACTTCTACCCCTCTCTTTCTTGCCCTCTCCATGAGTCTTAATGTTGCGCATACTTTTCCCCAGTTTGGTTTTCCAGAGGCTTTATGGTGGGATATTTCGACGGGGACTCCTGCTTCTTCACCAATTCTTATGGCTTCTTCAACAGCTTCTATCAACCGCTTTCCTTCATTTCTCATGTGGGTGGCATATATACCTCCATACTCTGCCACAACCTTTGCCAGTTCAATTATCTCTTCTGTTGTGGCATATGAACCTGGAGGATATATAAGACCTGTAGACATGCCAAAAGCTCCTTCCTCCATTGCTTGAGCTACTAGAGCTTTCATCTCATCTAGTTCTTCTTTAGAGGGTTTACCTGGGTCAAACCCTTTAACTGCTAGTCTTACTGTCCCCTGCCCAACCAGTGGGGCAAGATTCATCGTAGTCCCCTGTTTTTTAACCTTCTCGTAGAATTCGCCTAACGTCCTCCAGTCCCATCCATAATCGAATCCTTTTACTAAAAATGGTGAAACATATCTTTTCAGCAGGTCAACTTTGTCAGGATTCAAGGGAGCCATTGAAAGACCGCAGTTGCCAACCACCGCGGTTGTTACTCCTTGCATAATATAGCTCTCTGCATTGGGATATGCTAAGATTGTAAGGTCAGAATGGTTATGAAGATCAATAAAACCTGGTGAAATCACTTTTCCTGCTGCGTCTATTTCTATTTCCCCTCTTTCCTTGATTTTGCCTATTTTTGCTATCCTCCCATCCTTTACTGCTATGTCACCTTTGAACCATGGAACTCCAGTTCCATCTACAATTCTTCCATTTTTAATTACCAAATCAAACTCTTCTACCATTTTTTCACCTCCAAATATAACTAAAAGGGCAATAAAAATGAAAATGAAAAAGCATCAATGCTCAGCTGGGGGTTCAGCTCCCCAAAAGATCCTGACGACCCTCTCTGAGGGTATCTCCTTCGTGGCACATGTCCCAATTAGATATGCAAGCAGGGACAGCAGGAGGCTTATGATCACCGGGTCAAATCCGAATCTCATGGGTGGATAGAACTTCTTTGCGATAATGTAAACTACCAATCCTGTTACCATACTTGCTATGCCACCATACCTGTTACCTCTTGGCCAGAATAAGCCCAAGATTATCGGCCAGAACAATGCCGACATTAAGCCTCCAATGGCGAAAATTATGATGTATTCTAATGCGGGAGGTGCTGCTAAAGCCAATAAGAACGCCGTCAGGCCAACTCCTAGGGTTGCATATATACTAGCTGTCTTCAGTTGTTCGGCTGTTGCATCTGGTTTCACAACTTGTTTGTATAGATTCTGAACTATGGCACTGCTTATCAATATAGTCATGGCTGCTATTGTAGATTGTGCCGCACTCACAACTCCGGCAAATACAATACCCCCAACAGCCGGAGGAAGAACTGTTAATGTCACAGCTGGAACTGCATGGTCTGGAACTGATAACTTCGGGAACCACAGTCTGGCGAAGAATCCTGTGAATAGCATTACAAATGTCCAAAATGTAACCACAATTACGCCAAGATAAACTGCTCTTTTCATGGCTTTTGTATCCCTATAGCTGAGAGAGGCCATTAATCCGTGGGGAAGTGCCAATAGACCTATGCTAAAGATTATCCACCATGAAATAACTATTTTTGCTCCCAAAGCATAAGGATCAACATATTTTTGACCCACTGTTTGAACTAATGCATTATGAACTCCTACTAAGCTTCCATAATGGGAGAGAGCGCCTCCGAATACACCAACTGCCAATAATATTGCTGCAAATGTCATGAAAACTCCTTGGAGCACTGTCGCTAGACCAACTCCCCTTATTCCGCCGGTTGTTGCATAGAAAACTGTCACTAATCCGGTTAAGATTAACGCTGTTCTATATGACCACCCTGTCATCACTTCAAAAATTCTTGATGCGCCCACGAACTGGGAGGAGGCGTATGCAATTAGGAATATAACTACTGGGAGGGCATATGCTAGTGCCACAAGCTTGCTCCTCTCATACCGCTCAAAGAGTATATCCCCAACTGAAAGAGCTCCTATTCGTCTTGCTATTATACCTATTATTTTTCCAACTCCAATCAGGATTATGAAGTTCATAAAAATCTGTGATCCCACTATACTAACCCATGGCATTCCAAGTTTCCATGACAGTCCTGGCCCGCCGACAAATGTCCCAACACTGCAT
>JAMOPD010000395.1 GCA_027064745.1 Thermococcaceae archaeon | reverse complement strand
GAAGTATTTTCATGTTCGGCGGGGGGAGAGAATACTTGGTAAGTAATGAGGTTTATGGAAGTCTCAGAATTGTCATAATAGTTATAGCAGTACTACTCGCACTGTTCTTTGCCTTTGGAATGGGGGCGGTTATTAGAGCAAGGAAGAAAAAGCCGGGAACAGGAAGAGAAGAAATGTTAGGACTGAAAGGCAAAGTTATTCGTACCTTGGAGCCTGAGGGGATGATAAGAATTAGAGGAGAGCTGTGGAGGGCTAAAAGCAAAAATGGAGAGCGTATCCCTGCAGGGGAGGAAGTTGAAGTTGTAGGGGTTGAGGGATTAACGCTGATTGTTGTTAAAAGTGGAGGTGAATAATATGGTGGGTTTTGGAACGATAGCAACAGCTATTGTTTTATTGTTTGTATTGATAGTACTGGCGTCTGCAATAAAAATTGTCAAAGAGTATGAGAGAGCAGTAATTTTCAGACTCGGTAGAGTAGTCGGTGCTAGAGGACCGGGTATCTTCTTCATAATACCTATATTTGAAAAAGCCTATGTGGTTGATTTAAGAACACAGGTCTTAGATGTTCCAGTACAGGAAACAATAACAAAAGACAACGTTCCTGTCAGGGTAAATGCTGTCGTATACTTTAGAGTTCTTGATCCAGTGAAAGCTGTCACACAGGTTAAGAACTACATAATGGCTACCAGCCAGATAGCCCAAACAACGTTGAGAAGTGTTATTGGACAAGCTCATCTTGATGAGTTACTCAGCGAGAGGGAGAAGCTCAACTTGGAACTCCAGAGGATCATTGATGAAGCAACTGATCCCTGGGGGATTAAAGTTAGCACCGTTGAGATCAAAGATGTTGAACTACCCAGTGGAATGCAGAGAGCAATGGCAAGACAGGCTGAGGCTGAGAGAGAAAGAAGAGCGAGAATTACCCTTGCCGAAGCTGAAAGACAAGCCGCTGAAAAGCTCAGAGAAGCTGCCGAGATTATATCCGAACATCCAATGGCATTGCAGCTTAGAACACTCCAGACTATCAGTGATGTTGCTGGGGACAAGAGCAATATTATAGTTCTAACTCTTCCTATGGAGATGTTAAAGTTATTCAGAAGCTTAGCCGATACAGCTGAAGCCGCAAAGAAAAAGTTAGAAGAAGAAAAGTCTAGTTAACCTTTTTACTCTTTTTCTATTTCTAATTTTTTCAATAGTTTTAATTAGATAACATGCACAACTAGGCCTGTTATGACACTCACATACCGTTAGGATACCAGTGGGATTCGGTATAACCATTAAGCTTGACCTATCTTACAGTATGGACACTCAAACCGCAAAAGATAAAAGCACAATGCTTTAGAATTAGTGTGTTTAACAATATGCATATTTGAACTACCTTGAGCATCTTAGAAAAACTTATAGATGGTTAAGGTACCTTTTATTATGTCCAGGGGGTGTTACTGTGGAAGGCCGTTCAATAGTCTTTGCTTCAGGTAAAGGTGGAACAGGTAAAACCACAGCAGTTGCTAATCTTGGTGTGGCGTTAGCTCAATTTGGAAAAGAAGTGATTTTAATCGATGCTGATATAACCATGGCAAATCTTAGTCTCGTCCTTGGAATGGAAGATATTCCAATAACCCTTCATGACGTTCTCGCGAGAGAGGCTGATCTTAAAGATGCTATATACGAAGGACCTGCAGGTGTTAAAGTTGTTCCTGGTGGTCTAAGCCTTGAGAAAATCAAAAAAGCAAAGCCTGAAAGGCTTAGAGAGCTGGTCAGAGAGCT
The DNA here is from genome assembly GCA_027064745.1 of Thermococcaceae archaeon. Classification (GTDB taxonomy): domain Archaea; phylum Methanobacteriota_B; class Thermococci; order Thermococcales; family Thermococcaceae; genus Thermococcus. Next base: position 3,884 of record JAMOPD010000395.1, on the reverse strand, counting down.
ATCACAGATGGGAGATTTCATTCTTATAGATGCTCCTGCTGGTCTTGAGATGACATCTGTAACAGCCTTGCTTATTGGTAAGGAGCTTATTATAGTCACCAATCCCGAAATATCTGCAATCACTGATTCTCTGAAAACAAAGTTAATTGCCGAAAAGCTTGGAACTCTCCCACTGGGTGCCATTCTGAACAGGGTTACAAATGAAAAAACTGAACTAACAAAAGAAGAAATTGAAGCAATCTTAGAGGTACCCGTTCTCGGTATTGTTCCGGAAGATCCAGAGGTTAAAAGAGCTAGCGCCTATGGTGTGCCCTTAGTCGTTAAGAATCCGACATCACCAGCGGCAATTGCCATTAAACAGCTGGCAGCAAAGCTGGCTGGGATTAAATGGCAGCCACCTGAACCAGAAAGTCCAATTAAAAGGGTATTTAGAGCTCTCTTTGGGGGGAGGAGATGATGGTCAACGCTATAATCTATGGACTCATTATCCTTCTTGCACTTCTCAATATAGTCCTGATTCTTCTCTATCTCTCGGCAAAGAATAACCCTTACTATGTAGTTTATGATGAAGAAACCAAAAGTGCTCTAAAAAGAAGAGTGTTAAGTTTAAAAGACGAGCTTGAGTCAGAATTAACAGAATTTGATGTTGAAGATTGGGAAAGAACACTTGAAGAGTCCATCGAGGAAGAAGTTAAAAAACTTTAATTCTCTGCATCCATATGTAGGTGCTATTGGGATAACTAAGATTTTTATTTTTCAAATTTTTAAATTGGTTACCCTAGTTCTCATCATTAAAGATTGGTTTTGATGCTTGTAAATGCCAAGTGGTTGCTCATACAGGCGTTCAAGCAGGCACAACCAAAGATATGATGAGAAGTATAGGGCGTTAAATTTTAAAATCTGTATTCGATGATTTTATACTGGGGGTGGGCGTCATGAAATTGAGGTTAGCCTATCCCCAAAAACTCGTAGTAATTGAGAACAAAACCGTCTATCTTTTTGAGAATAAACTTTTAAGTGCGCCTCTTGATGAAGTGGTGAATTATTACATAGGCAGAGAGGCAGTTCTACCTCAGGAGATTAAGGCAGTTGCCCACGACGTCATTAAAGCCCTTCTTGGTGTTGATGAAAGTATCATTCCTTTCTTCTCTGCTGAAGTTTGGAGAAAAGTTAGTACATGAGTCCTTTTTTACATCTTTTTGCTGAGATGAGTTTTTTTAAGTTGAAGTATTCACGAAATTTCGTTAAAAATGTTTAAGTATAAGTACTCCTAATAACCCGAGTTGTGGAGGTAGTTAGAATGAAAGCGAAAGTCAAGCTTCTGGATGTATATAGCGGGAAATTCTCAATAGTCATAAATGAAAAAGATGCACAAAAAGCTCGACTTCATCCTGAAGATCTCATCAAACTGGAAACAGGGAAAAAGACGATATACGGTGATGTTGTAATAAGTAACATGGTGGATGAGGGTGAAATAGGAATAAGCAGGGACATATTAAGAGTTCATAATTTCTCTGAAGGAGAAATTGTTACTATAGTGCCGGCAGGAACTCCTGAAAGTGTGAGATATATCAAAAAGAAAATGCATGGAGGGAAGCTCAGAAAAGTTGAAATTGATGCGATAATTAAGGATATTGTAGATAGAAAGCTGAGGGACATTGAGATAAGTTCATTTGTGACTTCTCTTGAGATAAACGGTCTCGACATGGATGAGATTGCTGCACTTACAATAGCAATGGCCGAAACAGGAGATATGCTTGATATAGACAGAAAGCCGATAATGGATGTGCACAGTATTGGAGGTGTTCCTGGAAACAAAACTAACATTCTAGTCGTTCCAATAGTTGCGGCAGCAGGTTTGACGATTCCAAAGACGTCATCGAGAGCCATTACAAGTGCGGCTGGGACAGCTGATGTTGTTGAGGTTCTAACAAATGTAGCTCTTCCTCTAGATGAGATAAAAAGAATTGTCGAAAAGATTGGGGCATGCCTTGTGTGGGGTGGGGCACTCAATCTGGCTCCTGCAGATGATTTGACGATAAAGGCAGAGAGAACGCTCAGCATTGATCCTACAGGGCTTATGCTTGCCAGTATAATGTCCAAGAAATACGCCATGGGGAGCCAGTATGTCCTGATAGATATCCCAGCAGGTAAGGGGGTTAAAGTAGAGAGTGTTGAGAAAGCCCGCTCTCTGGCTAGGGACTTTATCGAGCTAGGGAAGAGACTTGGACAGTATGTTGAAGTCGCAATAACTTATGGCGGTCAGCCGGTTGGTCATACAGTTGGCCCTGCTCTTGAAGCTAGAGAAGCCCTCAAAACGCTTATCGAAGGGAGAGGACCTGGAAGTTTGGTGGAGAAAGCAACAGGATTAGCCGGAATTTTACTTGAAATGGGTGGTGTTGCACCTCAAGGAATGGGCAAGAAGATGGCCAGGGAGATACTTGAAAGCGGAAAAGCATACGAGAAGATGAAGGAGATTATTGAAGAGCAGGGAGGAAACCCCGAAATTAAGCCCGATGAAATTCCAATTGGTGACAAAACGTACACATTTACAGCTCCTGCCAGTGGATACATAACTCTAATCAATAACAGGGCGATAACGGGAATTGCAAGGACTGCAGGAGCTCCCGAGGATAAAGGGGCTGGAATTGAGTTACATGTTAAGGTTGGAGAGAAAGTTAAAGAGGGAGATGCTCTCTTCACAATCCATGCCGACAGTGAAGCAAGGCTGGAACAGGCAATAGTTTATGCAAGAAGAGCAGAGCCAATTAGAATAGAAGGAATGGTGCTTCAGAGAATAGGCAACATCTAATACCTTTTTATGCCTTCCATGTCATCCTTATTCCTTTTTGCTTCCAGATACCCTTACTCCAATAATGCTAGCGAATCGCCAACATTTAATCTTTGCTCCTATGTCTTTCATACCAGCCCCATTCCTTTTTGCTTCCAAATGCTCTAACACCTTCTTTCACTAAGGCTATCCTCAGGTCTTTGGCCATATCGTGAGTTATTTCACCTCTGTTCTCAAGCCAGTTTATAATTTCAAGAGCCTCATCATCCGTTTCACATCTTCTCAGGAAATCTATAACCGTGGGGTTATATCCTGAAAAGTCTTGTACCTCCTCATCAATAGCCTCACGTTCATCAAGTCGGTATGCTTCAATTGGGATTCCTTTCTTTGTAAGCTCCCTACTAAGATGTGGAAATCTCTCCTCAAACTCCTCCTTCTCATACTCCTGCCATGCAAAATCATCAATCGCTTTTTTCTTCTTATTCCTATCCGTATCCATAACTCACACCTGAAACTTCTTCTCTGCTATCTTTATAAAGAATATTGCGGAGTGTATTTGGTGATGTGGTGAGGGGCTCTTACTTTCTTGTTATAAGGCTTGATGATAAAAAGAGCATAAAAACTAAAGGAAAACAATTCATCTTGGATAAAGGATTTTATGTCTATGTGGGCTCTGCTATGAACTCTCTTGAGAAAAGAGTTGAGAGACACTTCAAAAAGAGTAAAAAACTCCACTGGCATATAGATTTTCTTCTTAAGAATGCGGAACTCCTGAGAGCATATTTGATTCCAAGTGAAATGAGATTAGAAGAGACACTATCAATGGAGGTTTCAAAATATGGAAGGTCAATAGACAATTTTGGTTCTAGTGATGTTAGCACTCCCTCAAATCTGTATCAGTTTGATACGGAACCTGATGAGATTCTAATAAGAATCCTAAAAATGAAAGGATTAAAGTGGAAAATGATTAAAAGTCCTGATGAAATTAAAAAATGGAGGGAGATTAATGAACATAAAGATTGGTAAAGTTGAACAGTATATTCACGAAAAGCTCGAAAAAGAAAAGTTACATTTTGTTCTTCTTGACCCTGAT
>JAMOPD010000394.1 GCA_027064745.1 Thermococcaceae archaeon | reverse complement strand
ATTTATAAATATAACTACTATATTATATATTTTATTTAAAAATTATCGGATAAAATAGTGGAAATTAGGGGAAAAAAGTAATATAGTAGTAATTGATAGTATACATTAAGGAGTTTATGGGTGGGGGTTTGTTACATGGGTTTTGATATCTTAATCAAAAATGGAAGAATAGTCGACGGGACTGGTAACCCTTGGTTTAAGGCAGACTTGGGGATAAAAGATGGAAAGATAGTCAAAATTGGAAGAATTCAGAAAAATGAAGCTGAATATATTATAAATGCAAAGAACCTTGTTGTTGCGCCCGGTTTTATAGACATGCACTCCCATGATGAACTAATTTTCTTTAAGGATACCCTCAACAAGCCTAAACTTAGTCAAGGAGTCACAACCGTGGTCACAGGTAACTGTGGGTTGAGTGTTGCACCTGTAAATGAGGAGACACTAGACATTCTAAAATCCTACACTGGGATTCTAGGGGAAGATGTAGAGTTTGCTTGGAGATCATACAAGGAATTCCTAAAGAATTTAGAGGGTATAAATGGTATTGGAACTAATTTTGTGGGCCTCATTGGACATGGAACCCTCAGGATAGCCGTTATGGGAATGGAAGCAAGAGATCCAACAAAAGAGGAACTTGAAGAGATGAAGAGGCTTTTAGCTCAATCGATGGAAGAGGGAGCTTTTGGTATGTCCACAGGCCTGATATACCCGCCGGGAGTCTACTCTAAAACAGAGGAGTTAATTGAACTTTCTAAAGTCGTAGCCCAGTATGGTGGTTTTTATGCAAGTCATATGAGGGATGAAGGAGATAGAGTGGTTGAGGCAGTAAGAGAAGCCATAAGAATTGGGAGAGAAGCAGGGGTTCCTGTCGAAATCTCCCATCATAAAACAGCAGGAAAAAGGAACTGGGGCAGAAGTAAGGAGACTCTAAAACTAATCGAGGAAGCAAGGGATGAGGGTATTGATGTCACGGTGGATGCTTATCCCTACACTGCAGGCAGTACTTATCTTGCTTCACTTTTGCCACCTTGGGCACATGAAGGAGGGGAAGAAAAGCTCAAGGAGAGATGTAGAGATCCAGAGACTCGGCTAGAGATGAAAAAGTTCATTGAAGAGAAAGAAGACTGGCAGAATTTCATAAAAGAAGCAGGTTGGGAGAATATAGTTGTCACGTATTCCCCGAATTTTCCAGAAATAGTTGGAAAAAATCTCGGGGAGATTTCCAAACTCTGGAATAAAGATCCATTCGATGCTCTTTTTGATATACTCAGCGAGGATGGAACTAGGGCTGATATGATAATATTCATGATGAACGAAGAAGATATTGAAAGGATACTCTCCAAGCCTTTTACAATGATTGGAACAGATGGACTCGATACAGGAGAGGGTAATCCACATCCGAGGACTTATGGGACATTTCCACGGGTTCTCAGGTTTTATGTACGGGAAAAGAAAGTTATAACCCTGGAAGATGCTATTAGGAAAATGACTTCTCTTCCTGCTCAAAAATTGGGCTTAAAAGATAGAGGTTTGCTTAGAGAAGGCTTCTGGGCTGATATAGTTATCTTTGATCCAAAGACAATCAGGGATAAGGCGACATATGATAACCCGAGAGCAACACCTGAAGGAATCGAATATGTTATTGTGAATGGTGTAGTAAGTGTGGAAAAAGGAGAACTAACCGGAGAAAAAGGAGGAAAAGTTCTCCGGAGGTTGTGATGTGAGTCTATTTCGGTTTATTGAGAATTCAAATCACAAAGTATAAAGAGCAACACTACTGAGGAGTTGGTGGAAATGAAAAAGAGAGGATTTATTAGTTTTGTTTTGGTTTTTGTTTTGTTGGCGGCTGTTGTTGCCGCAGGATGTATTGGGGGAGGAACCCAAACAAGCACACAGAGCCCAGCATCTTCCACCTCAGGTTCAGCAACCACGCAGAGTTCACCCACGAGTTCACAGGCACCAGCAAAAGAAAAAATGCTGGTAATTGGTTATACAAGGGACCCAGACACACTAGATGTTCAGAAATCCACATGGATTGACCTCACAACGTCAATAGTTTTCGCACCTCTAGTGAACCTTGCATCAAATGGCAGCATAATCCCTGGCCTGGCAGAGTCGTATGAAGTCTCCAGTGATGGAAAGGTCATAACCTTCCACCTTAGGAAAGGAATAAAGGATGCTTTAGGAAACCCCATAACGGCAGAAGACGTTAAGTTTGACTTTGAAAGATACATGGCACCTGAGACGAAGTCTCCTTCAGCTCCACTATACTTGGGCCACCTGAAAGAGGTTAAGGTTTTGGATGACTACACTGTTCAACTGATCTACAAGGAGCCTTATGGGCCAGCACTAACATTTGCTACAATGCAATCAATGGGGATATTCAGCAAAAAGTACTTTGAGAGTGTTGGGGAGGTAGAATTTGGCCAGCATCCAGTTGCAACAGGACCATACTATGTGACGAAGTGGGTTAGAGGAGCATACATAGACTATGAAAGAAATCCATACTATAAGAGAGAATACAACCCAGATCCAGTCCTTACAAACCCAGGTCCACCTTACATAGAGAAGGTAAGGTTCAGGATTATAAAAGAGCCGTTTACAATGATCTCAGAATTTGAAAAGGGGAATGTGCATGTTCTGCTCGATATACCAACAGAATACTATAAACAGCTAAAGAATAACCCCCACGTAACCATGGTACCCTTCCTTGAATACATTCTTCACTACATTGGCTTTAACTGTAAAAAGTATCCCTTTAATGATACCAGAGTCAGGCAAGCCATCAACATGGCAATTGACAGAAAACCTATAATTGAATATGGGGTGGATGGTCTTGCAGTGCCGATACATGGTCCGCTTGTGCCTACTATGATGGGATACTCTCAGAAAATGGAGGACTATGCAAAACAGAAGTATCCATACGATCCAGAAAAGGCAAAAGAGCTTTTAGCAGAAGCAGGCTGGAAGGATAGAGATGGAGATGGAATATTGGAAGATTCACAAGGAAGGAAATTTGAGGTGGAGATGTGGATCTCCACAGGAGAACCAGAAGCACAGAAAGTAGCTCAGATTATCCAGGATCAACTTAAACAAGTGGGTATAAAAGTGAACATCAGAATTGTAGAGGAATCTTCCTTCACGGATCTAGTATCACAAGGCAAGCATCAGATGTATCTATTGAGATATGGTCTCATGGACGCTCAGATACTCTTTTACATGTTCCATTCCACAAAAGGTGTTAAGAGAATGTTCTTCTACAGATCAGATCTTGACGAGGCGTTAGAAAAAATGGGAACCACTGTAGATCCCACAGAAAGAGAGAAATACATAGAAGAAGCAGAGAAAATATTAATAGATGGTGCTCCAATGGTGCCCCTGTACGCAAGAAAAGCATTCATCGCATATCGGAATGACATAGTAGAAGGAATCAAAGTTAATCCATACACCCAGAGCATCTACCTTGATGATGCTAAATTGAAATGATGAAGCATGGAGGGACACTGATGAAAAAGGGTTTCATTATTAGAAAGTTTCTTTCTTTACTTATTCCAATTTTTATAGTTTCCATATTCAGCTTCTCCCTGCTGCACCTGATTCCAGGAGATCCAGCAAGATACATTTTAGGGGATTTTGCAACTCCTCAACAGCTTGCTCAGCTCAGGCATCAGCTTGGCCTTGATAAGCCTCTTTATGTGCAGTACATCGATTGGATGGTAAAGCTCATTCATGGTGATCTTGGAACATCATTAGTCGCAAATGTTCCCGTTAGCGAGTTAATCAAGGGTAGGCTGAGTTTCACGCTTAAATTAACTGGAACTGCTTGGATTTTAGCCTGGATATTTGGTGTATCCTTTGGTATAATCTCCGCAACTAAGAAGCATTCAGTGGTTGATTATGGAATAACAACCTTAGCCGTTTTCTTCATGTCAATGCCCTATTTCTGGCTGGGTTTAATGCTCATGCTAATATTTGGGGTTAAATTGGGGATTTTACCGATTTCTGGACCAGGAGGGTGGAAAAATCTAATTTTACCGGCTTTTACTCTGGGTTTGCCCCAGATAGCAGTTATAGCAAGATTAACAAGAGCAAACATGTTAGATGTACTTGAAAAGGATTACATAACAACAGCAAAAGCTAAAGGACTCCCTGATACCTTGGTTATATACAAACATGCCCTGAGAAATGCTATGATACCCCTCGTTACATATATGTTTCTCCAGATTCCATGGCTATTCGGGGGGGCTGTTGTGACTGAGACTGTATTTGCATGGCCAGGAATGGGGAGTTTACTAATAACTGCAATCTTCCAAAGGGACTACCCTGTAGTCCAAGCTATTGTTCTAATAATAGGTACCCTAACGGTAATTGCTAACTTCCTTGCGGATATAACATACACCATAATTGATCCAAGGATTAGAGCTATGGGGTGAGAAGTATGGTCGGAAGTAATGTTGGTGTCAAGAAGGTTAGAGCGGAAAGTACTTGGTATCTCACATGGTTGAGGTTTAAAAGGAATAAGCTTGCTTTAGTTGGCCTTGGAATAATCATTGTAATAGTCTTCATAGCGATTTTTGCCCCAGTATTAGCTCCTTATCCCCCTGATGAACAACATCTAAAAGATAGATTACAGCCGCCATCCTCAAAATATCTTTTTGGAACAGATGAATTTGGTAGAGACCTGTTTTCAAGGGTTCTTTATGGTTCAAGAACAGCTTTGCTGGTAGGCATAGTCGTGGTGGCAATTTCAGCGACAATAGGGGTTACCCTTGGATTAATCTCTGGATATTTCGGAGGGTGGATTGATGAGCTCATAATGAGAACTGTTGATATAGTATGGGCATTTCCTGCTCTTATACTGGCATTGGCCATAGTGGTAATACTCGGTCCCGGCCTCATAAATGCAATGATAGCAATAGCGCTAGTAGGATGGGCATCATATGCGAGGGTGGTCAGAGCAGAGACCCTCTCAGTTAAAGAGGAACTCTTCGTCGAAGCAGCGAGATCCATAGGAGAAAGCGACTTAAGGATACTGGTTTCGTATATATTTCCCAACGTTCTATCGTCCATACTCGTTTTAATCACATATAATATTCCATCAGCAATAATAACGGCTTCCTCTCTAAGTTTCCTTGGTCTAGGAGCTCAGCCCCCAAGTCCAGACTGGGGTTTAACAATTGCCACAGCAAGAAGATATTTAACTTTGGCTCCATGGTACTCGATATTTCCGGGATTGGCTATAATGCTCACAGTTCTTGGTTTTAACTTTGTTGGTGATGGTCTAAGAGACGCAGTACAGCCGGAGAGGGTGGGGTGAAATGGGAGTGCTCCTTGAAATTAAGGATCTCTACGTTGATTTCAAAACAGAGCGTGGGCTTGTGAAGGCTATAGACGGAGTTACCCTGGAGGTGAAAGAGGGGGAGGTGCTTGCACTCATTGGAGAGACAGGATGTGGAAAATCAACAGTCTCAAAGGCAATAATGCGTCTGTTGCCTAAAAATGCTACTGTTAGAGGCAAGGTTATTTATAAGGGAAAAAACCTTCTCGAACTTCCGGAATCTGAAATGAGGAAAATAAGGGGGAAAGAAATTGGAATGATTTTCCAGGATCCCCTAACTTCCCTAAATCCAGTATTTACTGTTAGCAATCAGATGGAGGAGATGCTTAAGATTCACAA
>JAMOPD010000393.1 GCA_027064745.1 Thermococcaceae archaeon | reverse complement strand
CTTGGGGGGGTGTTTATTAAAATGGGAAGATACGCTGTTAGAAAGCACGGGAAGATGAAAAGTAAAAATGCCAGAGTTGAAATTTCAAAGCTGACTCTCGATGATGTCTACATAAATCTACTCAAACTTCAAGATAAGCTAAAAGAAAACACAGAAGACTATCAAAGAATAAGGGTAAAGATATTCGTCCTAAGCCACCTGGCCCAGAACGATTGGGTGTGGTTTACAGTTAGAGAGCTGATAGATGAGCTCCTAAAAGCCTCAATTCTCTCTCCAGAGGTATTAGGAGACGGAAAATGGGAAGCTTTTATCAGGATGTTTTTGTACCGTCTCTACAAGAAGGGATTCCTTGAACGGAAAGTCACAATCGTTGGGACACTCGCCTATAAATACAGAGTGAAGACAGAAAAGATGAAAAATCAGATGGTATTCTTTTATGAATCTTATTCAGAGCTGATCCGAGAGGAGGGGAGGTTTGGTGACATTGATTTATGATAAGAAGAGAAAGAAAATTTGTCGTGACCCAAAGGATGAAGATGAAGAGTTTATTTTAGGAATGCTGAGGAACATTGAGCCGATTTTAGCCGAAGACTGGAACAGACCAGAAGATGAGTGGTGGGATACTGTAGAAGGAAAAAGATACAAACAGAATCTTCAATGATAGTGCGTCAGCTGGATTTTCACTCTGAATAAAGCCAATAATCTAAATTAATTTAGCAAGTCTGGGTAACTCACCGTGTGTTGGATTTGGAGATTGTGAGTTTAGGTATGAAAATGAATGTTTCTAGAAAATCTTCTGAGAACTTGGAATGCCCAACTATTATCCGTCAGAATTCTGAGGAGCTGATACGAAACAGGATGAAACTGGGTAGAACAGGATAGAATTTGATAAAACACTATAGAACTCATGGGAACACAGAAAAGGGCTTTCCATATCTATACTCCTAACTCTTTCTTTCTCAGACCCTTCAATGCTCTGTTATGAGCATTCATAATTTTAATAATTCAACATATCGCTGTCAGGGTATACACTTATCTATTAGCTCATAACTAGCATAGCCTTCTATAGCTTGGCAACTTTTGTTAGAGTTTCCATTAATTCAGAGCTCTTAGCCTAAACTTTGAACTCACTTCCATTTTCTACAGTTTTTGTTTCAGTCTCAACAACAATTAGGAGTTTCACTGCAGTTGCAATTAAAAGATTAGCTAGGCATGGGTTCATTAAAAAGGAGTTTAATTCGGTCCAAACTTTTAGAGGTTAGGTATGGAGGAATTCTACTCCTCGAAACTGCCCAGCTTACTTAGAACCTCCTTCACTAACTCTAGAACATCGTTCCACACGGTACTAAATTCTGGAAGTTCTCTCAACTGATGACCCAGACTGCTCTCCCAGGCCCTTTCATAGTAGGGCTTTCTGCCTTGAAGCGCATTCACATCCGGTTCAACACGCTTAGCCTCAAGCTTAGGACGGAGTATCTGAGTCACACTTCTCAGGTCAGCAACGCTTTTTAGAAACCATATATCATACAAATCCCTCGGCCTCGTCCTCTGGAACAGAGACCTGATTTTCTCAGCCAGTATTTCCTCCAAGCTGTAAGCCCTAACGCTTACTACGGAAAACCTTGGGCTGTCTGAATACCCATGCAGAATCGGCCTTTCTTGGAGAGGTAGCAGTATCTTCTCATACTTTCCGAGGGTTATGTCCATCTTAATCTTCGGAGGATTTCCGGTTCTGCTGAGCAGTCTAAACGGAATCCGAACTTCAAACCCAAGAAGCTCTCCCGGAAAAAGCTTCACTCCGTATCTTGGCCTCAGTTCAAAATCAAGGAACTGAACGGGCCCCTCATTGGCCGCTTCAACGGCTTCAGCTATTTTAGCTTGGACATCCCCTATATCCGGCTCCTCTAAAAGCAGGGTGTAGTCAAGGTCCTCGGAAAACCGGTAGTCTGAAAAATAAGCTTTTTTCAGGCAGGTACCTCCCTTGAAGGCCAATATCCTCCAAAACTTTGACTTCCAGAGCCCATAGAGCATCCAGCTTATAGCATAGTCCTTCTCAACAGTAAAAACCGGAACCCCAAGCTCAGAACTCAGGGTCTTTATCTCGTCTTCAATCATTCTACCTCCCCCCAATAATCCTCCGGAACGTTGATTCTCAGGCCCCACCGATAGCTGAAGCGGCCTCCCTGAGGCATTGAGGGATCGAGGAGTGCAAAGCTCTTCTTATCATTTTCAGAAAGTCTGATTTCCTTCTCAATCCCAAGCCCCAGCTTCTCACTTAAAAATCCCAAACGCTTCAGGATGGCCTTGCTCTTCATCCGTTCAGCATATTCCAGCAACTTTTCATAATCCAGCCTCGCGTTCTTGAGAGCCTTAACGACCTCGATTATTCCCCCGCAGTACTTAGGCTTGTCCAGGCAGTCCACTATCGTCTTTTCTGGATCTGTTATCCGAACCTCCCTGCGTCCAAGACGTATAGTACCGATTCCAAAAAACTTCTCGGGGCTGACTACGACTACCTTAAACCTCTTACCGTCGAGTACTATGAGCTTCTGATAGCCTCTCTTTACTGGAGTTTGGATGAAAACCGTTCTTGGAATCTGCTCAGTCAACCCGTAGTAGTTGAGGGCGGACCAGTATGCAACTGCCCCGTTAGGCACCAACAACTGGCCCAAAAGGAACTCGTGAGGCGAAGAGGCCCTTCCAGGTTCTAGGGAGAGGGTATAGATGCCCTTGGCGATTCTCCGAAGAAATCCCTCTCTGAGGAGCATGTTAAGGTAGTAGTTTAGCTGTCTTGTAGTTATGCCAAGCTTCTCTTGGGCCTCCTTCTTGGTGAAGACATCCCCCAGTTCGGAGAGCCTTCTTAAGACCTCTGTGGTATTCATATTTTCTCACCATAATCACAATATAACTGGATAAAAATGAGAATTTTTGAATATAAAGGTTGTGGAAATTAAGTACCTCATGCTTTCAGCTGGATGACTTAGCTGGGAGATGCACAGATTCCTCGGATATCATCCAAAGCAAGATACAAGATTAAATTAAAACAAAAACAAAGCCCAATCAAAGTTTATTTGATCATAGCTTCCATGTGTTTGAGCTTTAGAACGTCTCTGAGCGGGCCTAAGAGTTCTCCAGCCTTCAATGAAACCCCAGCACCGAGAAGGATTAAGGCAAAGACTAACCTCGCTTCAGCCAGTCCCAGCCAGTCCACGACGAAACCGTAGATGAAGTAAAACGCACTCATAACTAACGCTGAGACCATCATGTCCAGAGACATTATAGTGGCCCGTTCTTCGCTCGGTATTCGATGCTGGAGTTCAATCGAGACGTTGAAGCCGAAGGCAGTATTAACTATTGTAACCACGATTCCCAAGGCGATTATCCAGAGTGGGTTCTGGTAAATCACGGAGAGGGCCGTTAAGAGCGGGATAATAACTGGAGCGAGAGAGTAGGCTTTGACGCTCCATTCGTCTCTGAGGCGGATTCCTATAAGCCTTGGAACGACTTTGACGATGGCTTCAACCACTCCGAGGATTCCGAGCGTTCCAATAAGGGTTGTATTTAACCTCTTGGCGAGTATGTCTCCGAGATAAGGTTCGAAGAACTTTCTGAACTGGTTTACCTGCATTGAGACGGTGATTGAGAGAATTATGAGCCAGAGGAGTTCTGGCCGAAGGAGTTTTTTGGAAGCTTCAAAGGTGTGTTTGAGGTAGGAGCGTTCGGGCTTCTGGAACTCATACTCCGGAATCGTGTAGGCCACTACAATGGTTATTATCTCAGCGAGGAGTGTTAAGGCTAAGGGGAGGGTGAAGCCGTAGTATTGGGCGAGGAATCCGCCGATTATGACGGTTGTGGCTGAGAGGGGTAGGGTTATGGTTTTGATGTCTTTCATGAGTTGGCGGTATTCTTTTTCTCTGCCGAGGTGTTTGAGGTTGTCGTATAGCCATGCTTGGAGGCTTCCGCTTGCGAATGTTCCGCCGAGGGCGGTGAGGATTGAGTATAATATGAGGAGGGGGAAGTTGTTTAGGAGGATTAGGACGAGGAGGCCGAGGGCGTGAATGGTTAGTCCGATGAGGACGCTTAGTTTTCGGCTGATTTTGTCGGCTACTACTCCGGTTGGGACTTCGAAGAGGACGTATCCGGCGGTCATTACTGCTGTTGCGATTCCTATTTGGGCGTAGTTGAAGCCTTTGGTTAGGTAGTAGATGACGAGAATGTTTCCTACGAATCCAACGTTCATGAGGGCATAAAAGAGCTTGTATTTCCTAACCAGGTCCACTTAACATCCACCGCCCCAATTAAGGAGCAGGAAAAATAAAAAGTTATCACTCTTCAGGTGGGACATTCTTAGAGCGGTAAATATCCCCAATAATCTCTTTGATTGTGGCTTCATCTAAGGCTTTTTCAGTAGTTTGGAGCGGAAGTATGAGGAGCTCTATTATTATAGTGGGAGAGTAGACCCTCGACGTTGAGATGGCAGTTACCATTTCATCGAGAAGAAGCTGGTATTTTTCCACCAGAGACCGGTTCTTTTCTTTGAGGATGTCCAAGGTTTTGGCCAATAATGAAGGAGAAACTTCAGAAAGCCCTGTGTCTATCAATATGCGAGATATCTCCTCTTCAGCTTTCTTCTTATTGCGGGTTCTGTGAAATGTTTCAGTAAGTTTCCTAGCCAGCGTTGATATATCGGTACACGAGTCCAAGTTGAGTGATGTGCAGGCTTTAATTTTGATTAATCCCAAAGACTCAAATTCCAGCAGACTTTTCTTTACAGTCCGGGAATCCTTGTTCAGTGTTTTCAAAGCGTCAACAAAGACCACAGCGGGGATAGGCACTTTAGTCCATGGAACCTTGATGTCCATTTTCCATCTAGATAGGATTGTGTTCAGCACATTCTCATATCTCTGGAGAACCTTGTCCCGCCTCTTATCTTTCCGGTATTTGTTCAGCCTGTGAATCCAGTTCTTTCTTGCTTCTTTATGCTCTAAAATCTCTTCGAGAGCACTCTCTAGCTCTTCAGGGGTTTCAATTAAATTAAGGATATGCCCTAGGACCAGCAGATCTTCAAGGGTGTAAACTATCTGTTCTTGGGCCGGGTCCTTAGGGTACCATCCTGAAGCTAAAATATCCAGTAAAGCATTTATTCCCGGAGTCACCTTAATGCATTTCAGTTTCAATTCTCCCGGCTCCATGAGTCCGTAAAGCAACCCAATAATTTCTTTAATTTCCTCCCTTTTCATTATCTGCCACCCCAGTTGTTTTTATATCCATGAGTAATTGATCTGCATAATTTCTATGCTCTAATTAATTAAATAATTATTGGGTCTCACTTTTAACCACCACCATTTCTTGCCGTGAGATATACAAAAGGGAGCAAACAAATGTTTACGGAATAAAAAGCTCTTAAGGTGGCCAGAATCTGAATTGAAAACTTTATATAGTATAAGAGCATAAAAAATGCCCATTTCTCAAAGTTTATAAACTTGCAAATCTACATAATTACATAAGAACTCGTGTACACTACCATGAGAATTTGAACGAGGTGAGATAGTAATGGGGCAACTGCACGTTCTGATCCCAGACGAGCTGGATGAGGAATTTAGGCTCGCGGTTGGAAGGAGATACGGATCAAAGAAAGGCGCATTAGGAATTGCAGTCACCGAGGCCCTCAGGATGTGGATTGAGAAGAATGCGGTTACGAAAA
>JAMOPD010000392.1 GCA_027064745.1 Thermococcaceae archaeon | reverse complement strand
TGCGAATTTTAGAGATGTTTTGAGGGGAATACTTATCGGGATGTTTGTTAACAACGTTACTCCAGGGGCGAGAGGTGGAGGAGAACCTGTAAGAATGTATTTCATTGCAAAGCGTTCCGAAGGTGATTATGGACCAATATTTGCAACCATAATGGCAGACAGGCTACTTGATTTGATTCCTGTCTTCACAATGCTGATTCTTTCTAGCTGGTATGCATATTCAATAGGAGCGAGGAGAATGACATGGATTCTCCTGATTTTGACGTTTCTCCTATTCCTGCTTCTCTTGATAGGATTGCTTGTAATGCTTAACAGAAAAAGGATGGAGAAAATAATCAACAGAGGTCTTACATTTGCTGTCAAGATATCTCCAAGACGAATGAAAAAATGGGAGGAGAAAATTCGAGATATGATAGAAAATGGCATTCCACAGTTCCAAATAACAGTACGAATGATTCTAAAGCGGAAGAGAGATTTTGCAACAGCCCTATTGCTCTCTTATGTTTTCTGGGCACTGGTGATCCTGCGTTCCTATCTTGTATTTCTGAGCATTAACTACGGTATAGATATTGAAAAGGTGATGGTAGTGCAAATGGCAACGATAGTCATAAGTTTAGTCAGTATAATTCCTGGCGGTGCGGGCATAACTGAGACCATAAATTCTGGCCTTTATCTCGCCTTGGGCATTGACAAGAGCATTGCAATTACAGCCACTCTTCTGGAGAGATTGATATCCTACTGGGGGCCGACAGTTGTAGGAGGGGTTTTAACAACTCACTTTGGAATAGGAGTGAAATCAAAAAGATAGAGATGGCAAGTATCCAGAAAGACTTAATGGAGTGTAATGAAGCCAAAAAGATAGGCAGATACTGTCAGGCTGCACACTGGATTTACTATCAGGCGCTCCCACAGTTACCCTGACAGTATGGATAGGCATCCAGAAAGACTTAAATATCCCGAACAAAAATTTCTTCGAGCCGCCGCCGGATGGGATTATAATGAGGGGAAAGGGAAAAAAGAGCCTAACAATAGCAGCTGGTCTTCTCCTCGTTGTACTCCTCATAGCTTGGAGTGATTTTGGTGAGATGGTAAAGCTGTTGAGTCAGACTAGGTTAAAGTACCTAGCCTTAGCCTGCTTAGTCTCAGCCCTTGAGACACTTCTATGGTCCCTTAGGTGGCAGATTCTGCTGAAACAGAGTAATATTTACATCCCTTTTAAAAAGGTTCTTGAGGCTACGCTAATCGGAATATTCGTGAACAACGTTACTCCAGGGGCGAGAGGTGGAGGAGAACCCGTGAGGATGTACCTAATAAAGAAGCGCTCTGAGAGCAGCTATGGTAAAATTTTTGCCACCATAGCCACGGATAGAATGCTCGATGCAATTCCCATAGTTGTATTCACTATAATCGCCTTCTGGTATGCCCTTGATCTCGGAACCCATCTCGTGCTTGTGGTTCTTCTGATATCGGTTATTGTGCTCCTCTCTGTTATCTTGCTGAGCACACTGTTTTCACTGAATGAAAGACTCGCGATGGGGCTTCTGATGAAGACATTCCGGCTTATCAGAAGGATATTTCCTAAAAAGTTCGAAGATAAAGAAGAGAAGGCTGAGGAAATCATCAAAACACACGTTATGGACTTCAAAAAAACTTTTGTCATGCTATCAAAAAACAAACTCGCTCTCCTTGGTAGTACTACAATATCATTCATGATATGGATTTCTGCCGTTATAAGGACATATCTCGTTTTTCTCAGCTTGAACTATCCCATCCAGTTACACAAGGTTTTGATGGTTCAGATGGCTGGAATGGCTGTAGGTTTAATAAGCATAATCCCTGGAGGGATAGGAATTACTGAAGCTATTTTCTCAGCCCTTTACCTGAGCCTTGCCATAGATAAAACCCTCGCGGTTACAGCTACTATGGTCGATAGAGCACTCTCATTCTGGATTCCAACACTTACAGGAACTCTTGTAGCAGCCCATTTAGGGGTTAAACTCACAGAGGAGAGCTGAGTACATCCCAGAAAAATATTTAACCCTGTAGAACTACTGGTGACCATGATGAGATTTGGTATTGTTGCACGAAGAGATAAGGAAGCAGCTTTAAAATTAGCGTATCGAGTATATGATTTCCTCAAGGTTAGCGGTTACGAAGTCTTTGTCGATAGAGAAGCCCAAAAACATCTCCCTGAATTCGATGAAGATGATGTTATCCCCCTCGAAGAAATGGATGTTGACTTTATAATTGCCATCGGTGGCGATGGTACCATTTTAAGGGTGGAACACAGAACAAAGAAGGACGTTCCAATACTTGGCATAAATATGGGCACTCTGGGATTTCTGACCGAAGTCGAGCCAAATGAAGCATTCTTTGCTCTTAATAAGCTTATCGAGGGGGAGTATTATATTGACGAACGCATGAAACTTCGAACGTATCTCAACAGAGAAATTTCCATACCCGATGCTCTCAATGAGGTGGCAATTCTCACAGGAATTCCCGGTAAAATAATACACCTGAAATATTATGTGGATAATGGCCTAGCTGATGAGCTCAGAAGTGATGGACTCATAGTCTCAACCCCCACAGGCTCAACAGGATATTCCATGTCCGCGGGTGGTCCTTTTGTTGATCCAAGGTTAGATGTTATAGTTGTGACACCTCTCGCTCCAATAGCCCTCAGCTCAAGGCCCATGATAGTGCCAGCAAAGTCAAGAATCGACATAAAAATATTAACCGTTCATCGTGAAGCTATTCTTGCAGTAGATGGACAGTTTTACACGTATATCTCACCAGAGACGGAGATTTGCATAAAAAAATCACCAAGAAAAACCAGATTTGTGCGCTTTTCAAACAGTTTGTATCCCAGGTATCCAATGAAAATTAAAAAGAAGTTCTGAAAAAGGATTTAATTTAAGGCGGCCCTTTAATCCCTGGTTTTTCAAACAGTTTGTATCCCAGATATCCAATGAAAATTAAAAAGAAATTTTAATATGCATGAATCAGCCTCTTCACTTTCTCAAGAACCTCGGCAGGGCTCCTACCTAAAATCAAGAGTGAGCTTTTTCCGCATACTAAATCAGGTGTTTTCTTTCCCCAAACACCATGCCTCATGATAGTAAATCCCTTCTCCCGTGCTCTTTCGAGGAGTTCTTCACTGTATCTCAGCTCAACGGCACTTCTCAGCTCTGGATAGGCCTTCATTATCTCCAGAAGGATGGTGGCACTTTCTGACGTTCCGAACTCAACTTCACCGCTCCACACAGCAACGTCATTTTTACTCCTTGCATAGAGCGCAGGCAGGGCATAGAGAAAGCTAACTCCAATGCTGAGCTCTCTGGCAGCTTTATTCAGCTCACTGTAGACCCTCCACTTCTCGGCGGGAATCTCAATCCACGCATTCTGGTTGACCGGGCAATGCCCTCTCCCTATCTTTGCCCCATATTCTATGCCCATCGTTATAAATTCCTTTGCAGTTCTCACAGCTTCCTCAAGGGCATTTCCCTTTGCAAGGTTGGCTGTTATAGCCGCTGAAAATGAACAGCCCGTTCCATGGGTGCAACCTTTAACAAAGGGCGCCCGATATTCCCTGAATCTTCCGTCATGATACAGGACATCTATAGCTTCACTCAGCCTCAGATGACCTCCTTTCACGATCACAGCTTCAGCTCCAAGCTCTTCAGCTATCGCTCTTGCGGCTCTTTTTGCATCATCCAGACTTTTTATTTTGATACCGCTGAGTTTTTCCGCCTCATACCTGTTCGGCGTTACGAGCTTCGCAAGAGGGATTATATGCTCAACCAGTGCATCAACGGCATCTTCCCTCAAAAGAGGAGCCCCGCTTTTGGCTATCATAACAGGGTCAACGACGAGGGGAAAGCTATATTTTTTGACGGTCTTCGCAACTGCCCTTATTATCTCTGCATTGCTCAGCATTCCGGTTTTAGCCGCATCGACTCCAATATCACTGACAACGGCTTCAATCTGCTCCTTGACAACTTCCGGTGGGATGTCATGAATCGCGGTTACTTCCGTTGTGTTTTGAGCTGTAACGCTCGTTATAGCGACGAGTCCATGGACACCAAAGGCTGAAAATGTCTTCAGATCAGCTTCGATTCCAGCTCCACCTCCACTGTCGCTTCCGGCTATTGTCAGAGCAGTTTTGATATATTTTCTCCCATTCAACTCACATCCCTCCCCTCAAAAAATCCATCGATTATAGCTTTCAACTCCTCGCTGGCCCTTCTGACATCCGGAGCCCCGACCACGGCAGATATAACAGCTATACCATCCACGCCCGTCTTGAGAACATCCCTGACGTTTTCGTGAGTTATGCCACCTATCGCCACCACAGGTATATTCACAGACTTCACTACCTTCCTGAGGCCATCCAGTCCGAGAACTCTGGCATCCTTTTTAGTGACTGTAGGAAAGACAGCTCCAGCCCCGAGATAATCAGCTCCATCCTTCTCTGCCCTCAGAGCCTCTTCAAAGCTGTAGACCGAAGCGCCTATGATCAAGTTAGGTGCAAGTTCCCTTGCCATTGAAACCGGCATGTCATCGGGGCCGAGCTGAACTCCATCTGCATCAACTGCTAAAGCTACATCGAGCCTATCATCGACGAAGAAAAGAGCTCCATACTCAGCTGTCAGTTTCCTGAGCTTATTCCCAATTTGAATCATCTCCCGCGTTGATGCGTTCTTCAGTCTGAGCTGTATAGCCGTTGCTCCTCCCTTAAGGGCGGCCTCAACGGTTTCCACTTCATTCCTCAGCCTTCTGTCGGTTATGACATAAAATCTGAGCTTCTTTCTAAGGTTCAACCTTCCTCACCTTTGCCCGTTTATTTATTAACTCTCCATCAATCCTGTAGAGCCAGTCATAGAGCTTTACATGGAAGCTTCCGGGATATTCTGCTTCCTCATTCGCTTTCTCGGCAGCTATTCCAAAAACAACGAGAGCAGAAACTGCTGCCATTAGAGGCTTTTCAACATCAACAGCGACAAATGCCCCAGTTATCGCCGTAACCATGCAGCCCGTCCCTGTAACCCTGCCGAGCATGGGAGTGCCATTCTCAATGGCATAGATTCTTTTCCCATCGCTCACATAGTCGGTTTCGCCCGTAACAGCCGCTACAAGCCCGAACTCCTCTGCGGCCCTGAAGGCAAGTCTTTTTGCAGCACCCTCCTCATATGTTATTGAATCAACACCCCTTGTCTTCCCGTGTTCTCCAAGCAGAGCAGATATCTCACCGAAGTTTCCCCGCAGAATTGAAACATTTCCGCTTTCAAGAAGCTTCAGCGCAGTTTTTGTTCTTAAGATTGTAGCCCCCGCACCGACCGGATCAAGAACAATGGGTTTCTCCAGCTCTCCTGCTATCTTCACAGCCTTTTCCATAGAAGATATCCATTGTCTGTCGAGGGTTCCTATGTTTATAACAACGGCATCCGCGATTTTTATCATCTCCTCAAGCTCCTCCTCAGCGTGAGCCATTACGGGAGATGCTCCGATTGCGAGCAGAGCATTGGCAGTTGTGTTCATAACAACGAAGTTAGTTATGTTATGCACAAGAGGTCTTCTCTTCCTGAGCTTTTCTAACGCTTCTCCAACCCATTCCACGTTCATATGGGCCACCTCTCCATTCTGTATGCCATATCCCAAAACATATATTCATATTTGCTTGCCCTTTCGAAAACACCCCCCAACCTATGGAACTCAGCTTCACTGGCTTTATTTAGTAACTCTTTCAGATCCTCCACCAGCTCG
>JAMOPD010000391.1 GCA_027064745.1 Thermococcaceae archaeon | reverse complement strand
CCAATAGTCAGGAAAAGCTGGAAAACCTTGAAAAAGATAGAAAGAAAGCTGAAACTGGAATCTAAACAGCGAACTCTTGATAACTACAAAAGAATATAAAGAGGGCCAGAAAAACCCTAGAAAAGTTCAGCTCACGTGGGTATGTATCTGAACCAATGGGAAGTGAGGTTGAAATAAATTTAAATCCAGCTCACACTTAGCGCGTGAGCTTCATCAGCCAGTGCCAGCTTTTGACGATGAATCCCCAGTAAATCCTGAGGGATTCGCGGAAGTAGTCCCATTTTATGATGTCATAGAGAACAACCCCCATCACAACAGCAGCCTCCGGAACGAGGGCAGTTGCATAGAAGCTAAACTGGGTCTTTCCTCCCAAGATATACTGAAGGGCAAACATGCCTATGGTGCTCCAGAACACTGCCAATGGCATCCATGCATTCCTCCGTTTTATGGCTATATACGGAATGGCAAATATGAAGACTATCATAGCGGAAAGAAGGAATGGGTCTGTTTCCGCAAAGACATCTGGATTAAAGTGAAATGGGAATGGACGCAGATCAACAAACCACTGCCAAAATGGTGAAGTGTTTGGATTTGGCCCTTTATAGCTGAGGTGCCATCTGAAGCTTCCTATGAACTCTCTCAACCAAAATTCAAAACCGAGAGCTTTAATTGCTGGAAGTTCTGGAACTAAAAATCCAAGACCTGGAAGAATCAATCCCGCTACTAAAAAGCGTTTAAACCCTCTTCTCTCCTTTAAAAGCTTGATAAACAGCACTGGGTATCCAAATCCACCATTGAGCTTTGCAGCCCCCCCGAGACCTATGGCAAGGCCAGAGGAGTAATCCCTATCCGAGACCATAAGGTACACAAAAAGCGCAACAAAGAGGGCGACATAAATGTCAAGCATTGCCGCCACAGAAGTTGCCATTAACGTGGGGTCGACAGCTGAGAAGAACAGTGCAATTAAAGAAGCTAGATAGCTCTTTGTTAGCCTATAAGCTGTGAGAGCCACGAGGAGGTTGATTATTGCAAGGGCTATTACTCCTGGTAGCCGCCAGTAGAACGGATCATCTCTTATCATCATCCCCAGCATTATAAAGTCTTTACCAAGAAAAGGATGTTCTGTATTCAGATAGTTCTGGATGTTATCCTTGTCAGGATATCTGAAGCCGGTTACAATCTCAATTTCAGGATATTTTGATTTTAGAGCGTCTATGAAGGACTTCAGGTTCTTCCTTGGAATTTCAAAATAGACAGCGGGGAAGTTGGTGTAGTCAATATATTTTGTGTAGTTATAGGTGCTGGCAACCTGCCATGCTCCTAACTGATTTTCGTTTTTATCCTCATCACTTGAGAAAATAACATTGACACCTTCTGTATTGTTGGTTTTGTTGATATAATGCACACTTATTCCAAGCTCATGGAGAAGATTGCGGGAGGCTGGCACATACCAGACTTCATCTCCAATATAATCATGGAGTTTTGGACTGGAAGCGGTTTTATATGAGTAGTAGAACGAGCCACCTATCATCAGAATTACAAGCACGATGTAGATTATCTTTTTCCAGTTCATGCCCATATTTTATCCCCTGGCCAATTTTCACGATGTTTCTTTAAACTTTTTCGCATAAGGTATTTAAAAAGAGCACAGAAAGGTGTAGCGGTGAGAACATGGAAGATTACATAGAGCTTGCTGTAGAGATGATACGAAAAGGATACGATGATAGGAAAATACGTTCCAAACTTCCGCGGGAAAAGGCTGATGAAATCATTGAAATAGCGAGGGCCAGAATAAAAGCGAGAGATAAATTCTCACGCACTGACCTGTGGATGGACATGGATGGGCTTCGTTATGCAACCCACGAGGTTGTTGCTAAATATCGAGCCCAAAGAGTTAAACCAAAAAGTATAGCCGATGTTTCCTGTGGCATTGGTATCCAGCTGATTTTCTTTGCAAAATATGCCAGAGAGGCTTATGCTATAGACATCGATGAACGAAAGCTCTTCTATGCGGAAAAAAATGCGGAAAAATATGGCGTCTATGAAAAGATACGCTTTATCCATGGGGACAGCCTGAACAGGGAGGTCATAGAGCAGGTAGATGCTGATGTTATATTCTCTGACCCGGCAAGACCTCCCGAAATGCCTGAACGTCGTCTGGAGGATCTTCTTCCAAGCCCCTTAAAGGTGTACGAAGCTTACAGACATAAAACAGACGCATTTATCTTTGACCTGCCTCCTCAGATACGGCGTGAAAAAATACCATGGAAAGGGGAGTTTGAGTATATAGACCTCTTCGGCGCTCTCAACAGGCTAACATTCTACTTCGAGCCATTGGCAAAGGCGGAGAGGAGTGCTGTTCTTCTACCCGCAAAGGCAAGGCTGGAGAGCAATCCCGATCTTGAGAATATAATTGAATGGAGGGAACCATTAGAATATATCTATGAAATTCCACAGGCAATAGACTATGCAGATTTAATAAACGAGCTGTTTCACAAGGTTAATGGCACATTATACATGCTTCTCCGGGAGAAGAGGCGTGTTCTGGCAACGAGTAGTGAAAAAATTAAAAGCGAGTACTTCAAAAGGGCATACATCCTAACGGGAATCACGAAGTTTCATCCTCTCAGGATAAACGATTTCCTAAGGAAAAACGATTATGGAAGAGCGACCCTCAGGGTTTCAATCGCCGACAATGCTTACTGGAGCTTCAGAAGGAAAATTGAAAATGGGCTGAAGGGTGAAAAGAGGGCGTTTGTCTTTCAGTATAGGGATAAAGCTATAATCACTGAGGCTATAGGGGATTGAAAGGTGAAAGGGCCATTTCAGGCGGCCTTGTCATTATAGCTCCTCTATTCTTGCGTTTCTTATCCTTTTAGAACCTATTCTCAGAGCTTTAAAGTATTCCACATGTTCTTCTGGGAGAAATTCTTCCAGACTAAGAGGACGCAATCGTTTTTTTCTACGTTTATGATTGTCATTTGATTTCACGTTGATTTTACTATTTCTCAGGAATTCATCAAGTTTCCTGTTCATTAATACACCCGTTAGTGGTGAGAGAGTTTGATTATATAGGTTTTTCCCTCGGAAAATGTACTGAACATTTCCTCAGGAAAAGAAGACTTCTGAAAAAGCTTCTGAATCCTTCAAGAAATCATTTGAGAGAAATGCTTTTAACTGAACATCCTTATCTAATCAAAGAGTAACTGAAAAGGGGATGGCCATGTGTGGGATAATAGGATACATTGGTGACAGAAAAGCCTGTGATGTTATTGTTGATGGATTAAAGCGACTTGAGTATCGAGGCTATGATTCTGTTGGAGTTGTGACTGATAATGACGGAAAATTATACATTAAGAAAGGGGCAGGTAAAATAAGCGAATTGGAAGTTAAACTTAATCTTTCTGAGTTACCCGGTAACAGAGGAATTGGACACACAAGATGGGCAACCCATGGCGTTCCTGATGATACAAACGCACATCCCCACACAGACTGCACCGGAAAAATTGCAGTGGTTCATAATGGAATTATAGAGAACTACCTTGAATTAAAGGAGGAATTAATAAAAAAAGGACATAGATTCAAGAGCGATACGGACACCGAAGTAATAGCCCATTTGATTGAAGAAGAGCTTAAAACCGAAAGAGATTTTGAAAAAGCTCTTCGGAATGCTCTAAACAAATTGAAAGGGTCCTTTGCACTCGGCATAATATACTCGGAGGATAAGGAACATCTGTATTTTGTCAGACATGAAAGTCCTCTTATCCTTGGAATAGGGAACGGTGAAATGTTTGCAGCAAGCGACATCCCAGCTTTTCTACCCTATACAAATAAGGCGGTTTTCATAGATGATGGCGAGTACGTCATTCTCTCCAAAGAAGATTATAAGGTTAAGGACTTCAGGACAGGTGCTATTAAGGAGAAAGAGGTACATGTAATAAAATGGAGCCTCGAAATGGCTGAAAAGCAAGGCTATCCCCATTTTATGCTGAAAGAGATATATGAACAGCCAAGGGCTGTAAAAGATGCCATTTATGGAAACGCCGAGTTCATAGATGAAGTTGCAAAGGAAATATCTGGGTATGACAAAATCTTCATAGTTGCAATGGGGACATCCTATCATGCAGGCATTGTAGGTAAGTATCTCTTCCAAAGACTGGCCAAAAAAGTTCCGATTGTTGAAGAGGCCAGTGAGTTCCGATATGAGGCTGAGGAAGTCATAGATAAGAATACCCTTGTCATTGCCATCACCCAGAGTGGGGAAACAGCTGACACCCTCGCAGCCATCAGACTTGCAAAGAAAAGAGGGGCAAAGACTCTCAGCATAGTCAATGTTGTCGGAAGCATGGCAACGAGAATAAGCGATCTCGTGCTCTACACTCATGCAGGCCCTGAAATCGGTGTTGCTGCCACTAAAACATACACAACCCAACTGACAGTTTTGACAATGCTTGCAATAGCTTTAGCGAGGCATCTGAGAACCACGGATGAGAAATATCTAAACACTCTGGAGGAGGAGCTTTACAAACTACCGGAGCTACTTAATGAGGCATTAAAGCACGCGGATGGCCTTAAAGCCCTTGCTAAAAAGCTTAAGGAGAAGAGAGACTTTTTCTATATTGGGAGAGGGATAAGCGTTGCAACTGCCCTTGAAGGAGCACTCAAGCTCAAAGAAATAAGTTACATACATGCTGAAGGCCTCTCTGCTGGAGAGCTTAAGCATGGGCCATTGGCACTTATCGAAGAAGGAGTTCCTGTGGTCGCGATAGCACCTTCTGGGAAAACTTTTGATAAAATTGTATCCAATGTAGAAGAAGCCAAAGCCAGAAAAGGCTTTATAATAAGTCTCGGAGATAATGAAGAGCTTATGAAAATAAGTGATGTATTCCTGAGAATGCCCGAGGTTGATGAACTGCTGAGCCCAATAATATATGTAGTTCCACTTCAGATATTTGCATATCATCTTGCGGTCATTCGGGGTAATGATCCGGATAAGCCAAGAAATCTTGCTAAGTCAGTTACTGTAGAGTGAGGTGATTTAGATGGTGAAAACAAAAGTTAAGAAGGGAATGAATACTGCATCTCCTTCAGTTACTGTTAAGTGGAGGTGATTCCGATGGTGAAAACAAAAGTTAAAGAAAAGAAAAAAGAGAGAAAGAAGGAGGATGAAATACATATCCCCTTTAACTATCAGAAATTCAAGCGGTATGGATTTCCTCTTCTTGTCCTCATAGTGGCTTTTATTGGATATAAGATAAGAATGGAAACTGCACAGCTCAAGTACTTCGTCGACCCTGATACCTTCTACCATTATGAAATTTACAGGCTAGCAATCCATGAGTGGATTCCTAAATATTTCGCTTATGCTGAACCTCCCGCGGGTATAAAATTAACTGGGTCTCTTGGGCTGTATATGATACCTGCAGCTCTTTACAAGCTCTTTGCACCATTTGGTTTCAGTGAGCTAGGTTTTTATAGAGTATGGCCAGCATTAGTTGGATTTTTCACAATCATAGCAGCGTATTTCCTCGGCAAAAAGCTTCATTCAGAGTGGGCAGGTTTGTGGGCGGCTTTGATAATGATGTTCTCCTATGCAAACTTCACAAAAACCATGTCAGGAAATGGCAGAGGGGAAGGACCCTTTATGATGTTCTTTTTCTATTCAATACTCTTCATGACTATGTACCTCGATGAAAAGAGAATTAATTGGGAAAAGATTCTTTGGGGAATTTTGTTTATCCTAACCGGGGTGGCATTTACAAGCGTCTGGAATGGAAGTCAATTTGGTATAGGAATACTC
>JAMOPD010000390.1 GCA_027064745.1 Thermococcaceae archaeon | reverse complement strand
CTTGTCATTTTTCCATTTAGAGCGCTCTTCTATCTTGGGGAAGATGTAGAATGCTCCCTGTGGTTTTTGTGTGCTTATTCCTGGAATCTCGTTAAGGCGCTTGTAGATGTAATCCCTTCTCTCCTTCAGCTTGGTCATATACTCATCGAGATAGTCCATTGAACCTGTGAGACCCGCTATTGCTGCAAATTGTCCTGGTGTATTGGGGCAGATTCTTATTCTGGCCATTTTATCTATAGCCTCCCTTACTTCCGCGAGCTTGTTCTCTGGGTCAACATAGTAGAAGTATCCCAAACGCCACCCCGTGGCAAAGTATACCTTAGACATTCCGTTCATGACAATAACTGGAACATCCTTTGTAAGTGAGGCAGGGGAAACATGCTTGCCTTCATAGGTCATGAGGTCATATATCTCATCGCTGATAACCGGAAGGTCATACTCACCAGCAAGATCGAGTATCTCCCTGATTGTTCCTTTTTCATAAAGTGCTCCTGTTGGATTATTTGGATTAATGACCGCTATAGCTTTTGTCTTTTCATCTATTCTTTTTCGCATATCATCAATGTCAGGTTGCCAGCCATTCTCCTCAACTGTCAAATATTCGTTTGGAATGCCTCCATAGAATTTAACTAGTCCAATATATGGTGGATAGCTAGGGCTTGGCACGAGTATGTTATCCCCTGGATTCACAAGTGCCCCGAATACAAATTGTAACGCTTCTGTAACAGCTGCAGTAACACGAACATCATCTGGTGTTATATCCACGCCATTTTTCTTCTTTTCACGCTGAACTATTGCTTCCCTAAGTTCCGGCAGTCCTTCACTAGTACCGTAATAGTTATGACCATCCATTATGGCCTTACAGTATGCTTCTTTCATGTGTCTAGGCGGCTGGAAATCATACTTCCCTGGATCTCCAATGTTTAATCGAATAACCTTTATACCCTGCTTTTCGAGTTCTCTAGCAGGCAAAGCAACATCTCTAATAGCATATTCAATTCCCATAGCTCTTTTAGATGCATGAATCATTTCAGTCACCATCGAATCTTTAAGCATTTATGCCTAAAAACTTATCCATCATGATATTGTTATCCTGGTAACTAATTAAACATTAGCGTTCAAAAGAAGAATAATACCACATGACTAAACTTAAAAATCCAGAAGAAAAGAAAGGTTCAGGCGATGACGATTAGCAAGCATGCTGAAAAATGATGACGTGAACACCCTCCGAGCCTACTCCCAATAAGCTAAGCCAATGTATCTGTCTGCCCCTCCATAGTAGAGGTAAATTCTTCCCTCGTGCTCCACGAGGCCTTCAATGAAGACGACATTGTCCACCCATCCGTTGATTTCCCATTCGTATGTGGGCTCTAAAATAGGTTTTTCGCTCCTTGCCACAAGCTTGGTCGGGTCTTCTCGATCGAAAACTGCTATACCAGCTTTGTATTTTTTAACTCCTCCATGCATCCCAGCGCTATTGTAGATAAGCACTATTCCATAGTCAGTCATTATCGCTGGTGGGCCAGGCTCCACAAGGATATTATCAAAGTACTCCTTCCGTGGTCTCAAAACGGGCTCTTCCATGTATTCCCAGTGGATTAAATCCTTTGAATGGGCCAGCCAGATGTTTGAATCTCCAAAATACATTATGTATTCCCTTTTGAATTCACCATTTGGCATCTTCATTGGTAAGATTGCTCCGCTCTTTGTCCAGTTATTAGTTTGGGGAAACTCATCGAAAACAGGCCCGTGCTTCTTCCAGCTCACAAGGTTCTTTGAGGTTGCAAGGCAGAGTTTTGCCACTTTACCATCATAGCCTGTGTATGTTAGGTAGTAAGTATCTCCAACTTTAACAATTCTAGGATCTTCAACGCCCTTCTTTTCGTAATCATGCTCAGGCTCAATTATAGGCTCTGGATGTCTCAGAAATTCCACTCCATCTTTACTCAGAGCTAGACCAATCCTTCCCGTTATGTCATCGTCCTGGCTTTCTGCCCTGTAAAGCATCACGACAGTGTTCCTTTCCTTTATCAATGCAGCATTGTAGATGTTTTTTGAGTCAAAGCCTTCCTTTGAAGGGGACAGAATCGGAAAAGATAGCTTTTTCAGAGGTGGTGCTAGTACTTTTCCTTTACGAATCTCAAGCCTTAGCAAAGTTTTACACCTCCATGACAACCTTATCTCCTGGTGCTACTAAAGTCTCTATGTCGAAGACCCTAATTTTGATCTTTTTAACCTTTTCCCCGCTGACAACTCTAAGCATTACTCTCTTCTTTTGAATGTTTATATCTATCAGGCTGCCTCTGAAGTAAAATCTGAGAGCAACTTCCTCCCATTTAGGGGGGAGATGCGGGTGGATTTCCAGAACATCGCCGGTTATCTCAATTCCGCAAAAGCCCCGGAACAGAATCTGCCAAAGTCCCCCTGCTGTAGCCAAATGAAAACCATCCTGTGTGTTCCCATAGAGATTATGCAGGTCTATGTATGCACATTTCAGGAAGTAGTTATATGCTATATCATCATATCCAAGCCATGATGCAATAATGGCATATATGGGCATCGAAAGAGAAGATGCATGAGTAGTTCGCGGGAGATAGTAGTTGAAGTTCTTTTTTATGTTCTCCATGTCGAATTGCTCCTTTAGTAGATACTGCAGGGCTATTACATCAGCCTGCTTCACGAGTTTTGTTCGACTAAGGTTTTCCCGGATTTCCGGAGGAAGTCTATGCTCTCCTAGTCCATAAAGATCAACGGTATAGTCAGGCAATTCAAAATATCCGTCAAACTCCTCCCAGACTCCATCTCTCTGTCTAGGAATGTAAATTTTTTCTGCAATCCCTTCCCATTTCTCTACTTCTTTTTCAGTCAAGCCAATCTTCCTTGTAACATCTCTCCATTTTTCATGCTCTTTTGAGAGTTCAAAGTACTTAACTCCCAAGAGAAGGTTATACTTTGCCATTAAATTTGTAAAAAAGCTATTGTTCACGTGCTCATGATATTCATCTGGCCCAATTACCTTTTCAATTACATATCCCTTGTTCTTCTCATACCGAACTCTACTCGCCCAGAAGCGTGCTGTCTCAAAAATTATCTCAAGTCCATAATCGGCCATAAAATCAATATCCCCTGTAAATTTATAATACAATTCAACTGCATACGCTATATCTGCAGTTACATGATGCTCTTCCTTCCCTGTATAAATCCGAAGGACATCTTTTCCTATCATGTCCGTTGGAATTACAGAAGGAGTGGCCTCATATCCGTCATCCGCTGATTCCCATGGAAATTGGGCCCCTTCATAACCATTGGTGCTTGCATTTTCCTTCGCAGCATTTAAGTTGTTATAGCGGTATATTAGCATTTCTTTTGCTTTTTCCGGAAAAACTGCCATGAGGAATGGCAGAGCATAAATCTCAGTATCCCAGAATACATGCCCTCGGTATCCAAATCCATGAATACCCTTTGCCGTTAGTGAAATCCTACTATCCACTGGAATGCTCTGCATCAAGTGAAATAGACTGAAAAGCAAACCTCTCTCAGCCTCTTCATCTCTTTTTATCTTAATATCTGCAATTTTCCACATTTCTTTCCAATAACTCCTATGTTCCTCATAAAGGGCTTCAAATCCCGCTTTTCGTACAGCTCTAAGGTCGTTCAAAATGCGGGATTCTAAATTTAACGTTTCAGAATCAGAATTAGAAATAAAATCCACTATGATATATTTTATAAACTCGTATTCCTCATCCTCCTCCACTTCAAGATTAAAGACTTCAGCAATGCAATTTACACTTTTGTTAACAAATCTCGAATGTTCAGAATCTGTTATTAGTGAGCTTGCGATACCTATTCTGTATTTTCCATCTGTAGTTTCAAGCTCCACATATACTGCCTCGTCCAAAGTTCTCTGTTTTTTCACAGTATAATGTCTCACCAGTATTTCTGGCCGATAAAGAGGATTTGCAGTATTTATATTTATAGGAGATATCACCGTTAGGTTTCCTGATTTGTTAGGTCTTATCTTAAATTTAAGGATTACCAGATTCTTTCGTTTTCCATGGACTATTCTTGTACTTTCATACTGGATTACACCATTATGTTGGGAATAAAGTCTGAGAGTGGTTTTGAGAACACCATTCTTAATATCCAGCTCTCTCTCATATTTTTGTATTTTATGAGTACTAGGATTTATGGGCTCTCCATTAAAGAAGAGGTTTATACCAATAACACGGGGAGCGTTTACAATCTCACGATAGAAATATGGAGCATAATCATACACACCAGCTATGGTGGTACCATATAAACTTGGTTCCAGCTCAATTTCTCCTCTAATACCAAGGTGACCATTTCCCAGCGTTAAAAGCGTTCCATAGAAGGCCTCTTCGTATTGATCGTATCTATTGAAGTTAAAGTGATATTTCATTCATCTACCCCCCTCTCCAATATATTTAGAATTGCATTTAAATTAAACTCGTTAAAATCTTTAAATCTTAAATCAGCGTCAAGTTTGGTTTCTCTTTCATATCCTAATGTAAAAAGTCCCAGTTTCTTGGCGGCTTTTATGCCTGTGGGAGAATCCTCTATTACAATAAAATATTTCAGATTTGGAAACATAGTCTTCAGTTCTTCAACTGCTAACTTAAAAACTGCCTCCTTTGAAGAAGCCTTACCACTCACATTTACATCAAATAACGAATATAGAGATACGATCTGATTTCCAACATGAACTTTTATCCTCTCTGAGAGTTTAGTGGCATTTTTTGAAGCCGAAGCTAAAGCATGCTTGATCCCATGTTTTTTGCTCTCAATTAGAAATCTTATAGCATCCATGTTCACACCATAATCCCCTCTTTCAAACATCTCATTGACCAGTTTGTTTTTGAAATCCGCAAACTCATGGAGAAGTTTCTGTCTTTCCTCATCATCTGTAGCATTGAATTTTTCATATATCCCCAGCAGTTTCAGGATGTTATCAGCACCATCATATCTCGGCTTTCCTGAAACATATTTAACATAGAATTCATGGTCAAATTCATAAGCCCCATAATGTTCAGCTGCTTTTCTCCAAGCTTCTTCATGAGGAGTGAAAACAAGAACCCCATCAAAATCCCATATCATACCAATATTGTCCATCCTTTCACCCCTGATTCTTGATAATTTTTTCAATTATCACCTTCTGGGCTTCTATATCCTCTACTTCTGCATCGAATCCACCTATAGTAACCTCCCTAGTTCCAATATCCAAAACAAAGTTGCTTATTATCCCCGCCATATTGATTGAGCGAGCTTTTCCTGTTAATTTTACAGGTTGTCCATCTTTCACGTATCTCCCTTCAACTGTAACAATAGGCACATAACCCAATTTGAATAAGTTCTCAATTTCATCAAGAGCCGTAGAGAATTCAAGTAAAACCTTAGGATAAACTTCAGGAGTGTGCTCCCAGCATATAACCTCTTTAGCCTTTCTCCAGAGGTTATTATGTATATTCAAGAGTCTCAGTAAGAGATCCTTTTCTTGAATCTCATATCCATAAACCTCAGAATTTGAAACCGAAAGCTTTCTTGCAGTGAAAAATCTTCGTTTAGAGTATACTGCCACAGATAGATCAGATATCACAAGCAGAAAATTTCCAAGTTCGGAAGTTTTAATTTTCACTCTGTCCTTAAACATTTGGAATTCATCGAAAGTTTCTTCTTCGGGATATACTAGGAGATAAAGGTTAACGCCTCTCTGAAGGGCACTTAAGAGATACTGTTTCAGTTCTTTAAAGATGGTGTAAGGCAACTCAGCCCTAATTTCAATCTCGGCCGAATTAACAATT
>JAMOPD010000389.1 GCA_027064745.1 Thermococcaceae archaeon | reverse complement strand
TTAAAACTCTTGCTGGCCCTCCTCTGCCGCCTTCTTCATAATCCGGAAAATCTGTATAAAGAAAAATACCCTCTGGATAACATTTAGAATATCCATCCATTCCTGTGAGTCTGTACTGTTCTTTTAGGGTGTTGTTTTCATACACTCCGAATACAACCGCTGGCACAGGAGTTCTGTATTTTTTAATGATCCTAACTTTAAAGGGACATGTAAAATTCGAATTTTCTTTAGCGAAGCTTATATTTGAAGTTAAAGTTTCGGTTGATGATGTGGATGTTGGGTAATTTGGTACTGTTGTATTCGACTGTAATGTAACATGGTTGATGTTTGAGTCATAGTTTATTTTAACATAAGAAATCAAGAGAATAAGAATAAAAAGGGCTCCTAGAAGAAGTTTAACCCTCATTCTGTCCACCTGTTGAAGTAGGTGCGGGATTATTTGGCGGGATATGGTAGGATATTATTGATTCTCAGCCACAGTAATCTCCCGTACCATGGTCAACACATATTGCAAAGTTTTGTGAAGCTGATTCATCTGGAGCAAAACACCCATAACAATGTTTGTTTGCCCATTTACAGGAACTGCCGACGTCCCCGCTGGTGCAACATCCTAAGTAATATGCATTTACATAAAGTTTATAGCTTTCATAGTAATGAGTTGTGTCTGGATTCTCCAGGGGAAACAGTCTGTTCGTAACTGCCCAACATCCATCCTGATTACAGTCAAACTGCCATATTATATTAGCCTCTTGAGTATATGTTGGCTGATAATTTGTATTTAGTGCATGTCCTTCATAAAACATTTTAACTTGGATAGAACGCAAACCATCCCAGTGGTTTTCTTGGGCTTTTTGGATTGCCCACATCCAATATTGCACAATATCATTTCTAGTCTCTGGAAATTCATAAGTACAGAAATCTCCCCAGAATGCCCAATAATAAGGCTGATCTGTACTGTACATTCCAATCCATACTACACTAGGTCTAAAATCAGTGTATGTTACATAAGGCGCATAAGTTGCATCATATTGACTGCTAACTCCCGGGAGAGTTCTTTTTGTTTCAAGATTAGAACAATCACATTCTTCTCTTTGGTGGATGCCTCCAAGATGTATTGCTAACGGTTCAATGTTTCCTGTTTTTATTAGCTCAAATTTCTGTTTTTTAGCTTTTTCAATCAAATGATATAAAACTATTAATTTGTCCCTCTCCTCTGCATACGTGTGGATTTGAGAGTTTAATTCTCTCTTTTTATTCAGAAGTTTTAGTATGTCGTTGATATTTGAGGAGGAATTGTTGGTTTCAATATGTTTGACAACATTCTGAAGTTCTATATCTGTTTTGATATATTCGTCAAAAGTTAATTCGCCAGCCTGCTGGTAATAAGCAATAAGCCAACCTAGGTCAATGTTTTTCTTAATCGGATGAATTTTTTGAACGTATGCCCTGACGATTTCTTGTTCTCTGGGTAGATGGGAATATAACACTTCCAGTCCTCTTGGAGTTAATATCGAATATTTTTCAATTAAGTTCAAGCTCATCTCCTGTCTTCTATAGAATGCCAGCTCATCTTCTAGAGATAAAATTTCATCATTAAGTTTAAGTATCTTTTTTAGAATATCAATGTCTCTGTTTTTTTCGAATTTATGATAAAGGTCCTGGAGTTCTAAATTCTTTTCGTCAATCTGGTTTATTAGATTTGTAATTTTTAAATCTAACTTGTTGAGGTTGCTATAAATATTTGCAATGTAGCATTTTTCATTTTGTTCTGAAATACTTTCAGCAGAAACAAAACTCCTGGCCCAATAATGCCCAACACTATCCACTTCCACATTCTCACGCCCCCAAGCAGGAACCATCAAAAATATTATAGCAAAAAGTACTATATAACCATTTCCATCATTACATAAATACAACACAAATGCACGCATTCAACACAAAACAAACCAAAAACAACAAGTAAAAAACAATTACTTAAGCTTCATTTAGAATCCAGCAGAGGAACATTTAAAAGCCCAACTTTTATAAACCCTCTCGCATCCTCATGCGAGGTGAGAGAGATGGAAAAACGTTTACCAGGAAAAGTGAGAAGGGCCATTCGCGCTAAATATTATGATATTGAGCCTAAAGCGTGGATTGGTAAAAAAGGTTTAGATGAAGGTGTAATTCACGAAATAAACACTCAGCTCAAAAAGGATGGAATACTGAAGGTCGAGATTAGAAAGGGTGCTCTAATTTCCACTGAAATGGAGAGAAAAGAAATAGCCGAAAAGGTGGCTGAACTAACGGACAGCGAGCTCGTAGATGTCAGGGGCAAAAGGTTTATATTGTTCAAGCCGAGAGAGGGTTGGGAAAAGTATTTAAGGAAGCTTAAGAGAAAGAAACTCTCAAAGGAGAAACGGGAAGAAAAGCCCGTTAAAAAGGTCAAGCTCGATATTGCTCAATTCAGGAAGAAGTTCAAGAAAGGGAGGGATTAAGGATGGCGACAGTTTATGATGTTCCTGGTGATTTGCTCGTTGAGAGGGTTGCTCAGAAACTCAAAGATATAGAGGCTATAAAGCCGCCCGAGTGGGCACCTTTCGTTAAGACTGGCAGGCACAAGGAGCGCTTACCAGAGCAAGAGGACTGGTGGTACTACCGCGTTGCCAGCATCTTCAGGAAGATATACATCGACGGTCCAGTTGGAATTGAGAGGCTCCGCACATGGTATGGTGGTAGAAAAGATAGAGGACATGCTCCAGAGCACTTCTACAAGGGAAGTGGTTCAATAATAAGGAAAGCCCTTCAGCAGCTTGAGGCAGCAGGATTCATAACAAAATTGCCAGGGGAAGGTAGAGTTGTAACCCCTCAAGGGAGGAGCTATCTTGACAAAATAGCTACAGATCTCAAAAAAGAACTTGAAGAGCAGATACCCGAGCTCAAAAAGTACTAAGCTCTTTTATACCCTTCTTCCCAGCTTTAATCCAAGATAGGTTTTTAATCTAAAGTTTCAAAAATAATTTAGGTGGTGTGAATGGCGGAGGACATAGAAGAAATCAGAAAGAGAAAGCTCCTCGAGCTACAAAAGAGGCTGGCAGAACAGCAGAAAGTCCAGGAAGAGGCAATGAGACAGGAGATGGAGCTTGAAGCTCAGCTCGACGCTATGATGAGGCAAATACTAACACCCGATGCCAGAGAGAGATTAGGAAGGGTTAAACTCGTTAAACCGGAGCTGGCCAGGCAAGTTGAGTTAATTTTAGTTCAGCTTTTCCAGGCGGGGCAGATCAGGGAGAAAATCGATGATGCAAAGTTGAAGAAAATATTAGCTCAGATAGATGCAAGAACCCGGAGAGAATACAGGATAAAATGGTAGCCCGAAGGGAGTAACATGGATGTTAGAGAGATACTTCAGATTCTCAACGAAAAGGGAGAGGTTAGTAAAGAAACTTGGAAACCTCTCTCAGTGAAGAAAAATAAGGATGGGACAGTCGACGTACTCTACAAGAATAGAGTTATTGGGACTGAGGATAATCCTGTTTTTCTTTGGATTTATGCAAACATTGTTGAGGATGATGAGTTTGATGTTAAAGTGCTTGAGAGGATTACATTTAAAAAAGAAGACCTAAAGTGGATTCTCCGCTATGCCCAACCTTAACCTTTAGATGATGAGGGATTTGATGTTAAAGTGCTTGATGTAGGGTTCCTATGTTCATAGACTTCACAGAAAGGTACAGGTTCCCATACTGCCAAGACCTCATCCCACACTGTTAGGACAAGCTGTGAGCTGATGATAAACCCGGTATGCGGGCTGTTAATTATCCTGATAGTATCCGGGTCACAACCTTAACCTTTATATACCATAAAATTTTTAAAGGTATCCGCATGCGGGGGTGAGGAAGTGGATAAGCGTCGAGTTTGCCCTGTCTGCGGCTCAACTGACTTCATCTATGACCCTGGAAGGGGTGAAATTATCTGTGCAAAATGCGGCTTTGTCATTGAGGAAAATGTCATAGATACTGGTCCTGAATGGCGTGCTTTTGATGCCTCTCAGAGAGAGAAGCGTTCGAGAACTGGTGCTCCTGAGAGTATTCTCCTTCATGATAAAGGCCTTTCAACCGACATTGGAATTGACAGGAACTTAACTGGTTTAATGAGAGAGAAAATGTACCGTCTTAGGAAATGGCAATCTCGTTTGAGAGTGAGCGATGCCGCCGAGCGTAATCTCGCCTTTGCCTTAAGCGAGCTTGACAGAATTGCTTCCCAACTTAAACTTCCGAAGCACGTTGAGGAAGAGGCAGCGAGGCTTTACAGGGAAGCTGTGAGAAGAGGACTCATTAGGGGTAGATCAATTGAGAGCGTCATTGCCGCCTGTGTTTATGCAGCGTGCAGGCTGTTAAAAATCCCAAGGACTCTGGATGAGATAACTGAAATCTCCAGAGTTGATAAGAAAGAAATTGGAAGAAGCTTCCGCTTTATTGCAAGAAACCTCAACCTGACTCCAAAAAAGCTCTTTGTCAAGCCAACGGATTATGTGAACAAGTTTGCTGATGAACTTGGTCTGAGCGAAAAGGTCAGGCGAAAGGCTATTGAACTACTGGATGAGGCATATGACAAGGGACTCACGAGCGGTAAAAGTCCTGCCGGGTTGGTCGGCGCTGCCCTTTACATAGCAGGCCTGCTTGAAGGAGAAAAGAGAACCCAAAGAGAAGTTGCTGAAGTCGCAAGAGTCACCGAGGTCACCGTAAGGAATAGATATAAGGAACTTGTCGACAAGCTCAAACTGAAGATACCCATGTGATTTTTTACTTTTTTATGAACCAGCTCTCAAGGGTTGACTGTCTGCCGGCTTTTATAGCTTTTTTAAGTCTTTCAAGACCATTTTGGACTCTTGACTCACTGAAGTCATGTTCATCACAAAGGAACTTGAGTATTCCATCTTCATCAGGCATCTTCCATTCAAGCCTGAAATCATCCGTCACCGGAGGATTCAGGAAGAATTCCTTTATCGCGTAAAGATCAACCTCGCTCTCCTTCTGATATTTCTTCAGCGGATCTTTTGACCGCTTCACAATCTCAAGAGCCTTCTTCGGACCTATGCCTTTTATCCCCCCGGGATTATAGTCAGTCCCGACGAGGATTGCCATTTCAATAAGTTTTTCTCTGTCTATACCAAGTTCTTTTAGGGCTCTTTCAAGGGTTATGAGTTCTGGTCTAACTTCCACATAAACATCTTTTCCTGGAAGTTTTCTCCTCCCTGTTATCGTGAGATTTCTGACCAGACGAGGAGCTCCGAAAAGGAGTGAGTCATAGTCCTGAGATGCTGAAGCATAGGTTTTCTTCTTTATTGCCATATATGCTGCCTGGGCCTCACCCTCGCTCGGGGCCTGTATAACTGGGATTCCCATAAAGTTAAGGAGTTGTTTGGCATCATTGATGAGCTGCTCATTCACCCTGCTGGCTCTCTGGGCATATTTCTTTGCTTCCTCAAGATCGCCTCTGGCCAGAGCCTCCTCCCATTTTTCTTCCGCCTCTTCCCTTGCCTCTCTCCTCCTCTCAAGTTCCTTCTTTTTAAACTCTGGAGGCTCACCGTCGAAGACGTAGGCAGGCTTTATACCTGCTTCCATCAGATTGATTGTCCTGTAAAACAACCCAGAAAGATGAGAGGTTATTCTCCCTTTGGAATCCATTAAAGGCATTCCATCCCTCTGCCTGATTGTCGATAGAAACTGGTAAATGGCGTTGAAGGCGTCGATCGAGACTTTCCTACCGTAAAGATTTTC
Source organism: Thermococcaceae archaeon (assembly GCA_027064745.1). Taxonomy (GTDB): domain Archaea; phylum Methanobacteriota_B; class Thermococci; order Thermococcales; family Thermococcaceae; genus Thermococcus. The sequence continues at coordinate 88 of JAMOPD010000389.1, read as the reverse complement.
AAGCTCAATCTCTCTCTTTGGAATAAGCTCACCTATCTGAACCCCCATTGTATCACCCACCGTAATATTCAGTATATTCCAAGATTTA
>JAMOPD010000388.1 GCA_027064745.1 Thermococcaceae archaeon | reverse complement strand
AGCTAAAATCGATGCCATCGATTTAAAACTTATGGAGTTGCTTTCGGAGAATGCCAGATTGACATATAAGGAATTGGCAGCAAAACTAAAAACAACAAGACAGAGGGTTTCAAGAAGACTAGAAAAACTCGAAAAGACAGGGCTTATTAAGAAATACACTATAATCCCAGATTTTGATCAGCTGGGTTATATATATGTTGTTCTTGGGATAACAGTAAAGCCAGGTACGGATATTGACTCAATAGTGGAGGAATTGAGAAAAGAGCAGGATGTGAAAGTTATTGAAAAAGCTCTTGGTTCTCATAACCTCATTCTCCATCTGCTTGCACCGAAGGACATGAAACTGCTCGAGACAAGGATCAATGAGATATCGAGTAAGATACATGGCATGGATAAGCTCGATATAACATTCGTTACAGACATTGTTAAGTTCGAGACTCTTTAACTTCCTTTATTATTTCTTTCGTCAATAAACGAGGAAAAGAATAATAAACCCTTCAAATCCTTTGCTGTTGAAGGTGACAGTAATGGGCAGCAGTGCGATAGTTGATTTCATAGTACTTGGAACTCTGGCAGTAATTGCATACAGTGTGAAGGCATTAGACATTAAAGGCATAGCCACAGCATTTTTGATAGGGTTTGCTGTGCTGGAGTTCGGTGGGATTTATCCTTTTGTAGCACTATTTCTATTTATGTTCCTTGGCATTCTGGCGACCAAGTACCGCTTTGATGAAAAAGTGCGGTTAGGCTTAGCCGAAAGCCATAGGGGGATTAGAAGCTGGGGAAATGTTCTTGGCAATGGTCTGGCTGCAGTTATTTTCGTAGTGTTAGAACATTATTTCCGTATGGACATGCTATGGGCAGCTGTATTCTCATCAATCTCAACTGCTAACGCGGATACACTGGCAAGTGAGCTTGGCAAAGTTCTGGGTAAGAAACCAAGAATGATAACAAACTTCAAAGAGGCACAACCTGGGACGAATGGGGCTGTCTCCCTTCAAGGTGAGATGGCTTCACTTCTTGGAGCTCTTGTTATTGCTGTTTTAGCTGTCTTTGTAACTCCTTACAAATGGCAGATGCTCACCGCGGTAACCCTTGGTGGTTTCATAGGGGCAAATATAGACAGCCTTGTGGGGGCAACACTTGAGAACAGAGGGATTACAAACAATGACTCCACAAACTTTCTGGCTACATTCTTCGGTGGAATCTTTGGAGCACTGCTCTTTTATTTGACTATTTAGGCGGATCCCCGAAGAATGAGGAAGACCTTAGAGTCTGATGCCTTTTCCACTCCTCATAGACCTCCCACAGTGCAACAAGGGCTGCAGGAATTGCATGTTCAGTTGCAAAGGTGATGTATGGCGTTAAATCTATAACATAGTCTGCAAAGCGGAAAATTCCTCTTGGTATGCCTTCTCTGGAGCCCATAAAAACGATGATTTCTTTGGAATAATACATATCTTTTGCAAGCTTCTCTTGAACATCACTCAGCATCTGCCCTTTGGGATCTGTAACGATGATAAGCCTGTTCTTTCTCCTCTTATCCCTTACGACCTGGTACATATCCCATACACTTACAGGAACCTTCTCAACATCCCATGGATATGCTTTTTGAACCTCATATCTGGAATTCTGACCTGTTTTAACTCCTCTGATGAACTCCATAAGCTGATAAGCGTCAATCTTCTCTTTTGGAGCTATTATAAGTTCCTTAACTTCAAAGGCTTGGGTAGCTCTTCCAATCTTTTCACCAAAACTCCTACATGTTTTGTGGCTTCCCCAGTAGGGCATCTGAACGAGAATCACCTTTTTGAACAGCTCCCTGGAGTTCAGCTTATCAGATGAATACTTCTTCCATTTTTCTCCTTGAATGAGGGATATGTATGCAGTGTCACCGAGAATATCAACATAAACAATTCTATCAGGGGAGTTTAGATTGACTTCTGCATTTGTTAGTTCCCTAATTCTCGCTCCCAGCTGTACATTAATGTCAACACTTGAAAAGTCATGCTTTCCTCTCCTTTTTGTCTTCACAGCAAACGTCTCATTTTCAGAGATATGCCTTGCAATTTTTTCAGCTGTGGAGAGTATTTCCTCTAGCTTTGCTGGGACCTCATAGAGCACTTTTATAACCCTTTCAGCTTCTGGAATCTGGAGCAGCTTTTTTTCTGCCGTTTCATCATTATCTTTGGTCTCCACCAGGACAAGTCCAGAATAGCCCATAGGGGCAATCCATACTTTGGAATCTGGCAGGAGCTCCTTTACATAATTCCCAGCAACTCCCTCCATTCTATTGGGAGTTTTTAGAATGAACTTCATATTTCCCACCAGAGGGTTAAAGAAGAGAAATAAAGGCTTAGACCTGAGGCTCTGCGAGAACCTTAATCTTTCTGATCTCAGCGCGTTTAATCGGGTATATCTTCCGAACTTCCTTAGCGATCTCAGCAGCCATCTTCCCAGTAACAGCTTCAATTATGAACCGGGTATAGGGAAGCTCTTCAGCTTTCTTGTAGATTATATCTCTCATTATGTCTCTTATTGCCCTCTCTTGGCTCGTCTGTATTCTCCTTATTGCAATAACCATTCCCATAACACGAAGTTTGTAGCCGTCTTTTGTCGTGACGTTGAAAATGCCATCTATTCTCGTTGTCCTTCTTCTGACGAGTGAGCGGATGTAGCTCCTTGAGAGCGTGTGTCCCTTGAATTTGGTGTATGCATTCTGACCTTTAACATCATGAATCTTGAAGTATAACTTGACCTGACCCTTAGTAAAGTCGCCGGTTAAATCCTTAAGAGTTGTTTCAATAACCCTCCCAACGACCTTCTCGGGTTCATCAGCGGGAGTTAAACCTATCTCCTTACTTCCGAAAAATTCTGGAGCATAAACCACGAACCATTCTTTCATCTTCCACTTATCTTTAGTAGCAGCCCTTTTTCTTGGATTTGCTCTTGCCATTTTAACACCTCCACCTTTTTACGTGATCTCTTCGGCGATCTTGACTGAAAACACCAAATCGTCGAGCGCTACAATTAAGCTTTCAATCTCACCTGAGTATTTAACTTTTGTTATAACATTCCCATTTTCCCATCGGGTTTCTACATTTAAACTTTTCTTTAATCCTTCCGGAATGCTCTGATTATCAATTTCAACTGCCTCTGCTATAGCCTTAGCTTTCTTTTCATCTCCATAGTGCCATACTATCTCAGCCTTAGCTTTTATCTGCACTCTTCCCCACCTGCCTGCCGAGGATTTCGTTGATGTATTTGATGAACTCATCTATCCTGCTCTTTGGAAACCTAATTCCAGCGGCTATTGCATGTCCTCCGCCTTCCCCACCGAGCTTTTCCGCAGCTTCTCTGAGAGCCTCTCCAAGATGGTAACCTTTAGCCAGTGCCTTTTCTGTTGTCCTTGCGGAGGCTTTTACAAGTTGTTCATCCTCCTCGCTGTCTGCTATTATGATGACTGGCTTTTCAGGTTTGGCCAGTCCGGAATTTATTGCGATATTTGCGGCTATTCCCACGAGTGTGTCTCTGATGTTTCTGCCAACGTAGAATACATATGCATGCTCCCCCTCATCAGCGCTGTGCCAGTTCTGGAGTACATACCTCCTCGCCTCAATCTGTTCTCTCTTATACTCGTCGAGCATCTTCCTGGCCTTTTTGTATGCTTCCTCATCCCCAAGGCAAATGGCCACACCGAGGGTTCCAGCGTTCAAGCGACCGGTTGCATTCAGCAGGGTGGCAAATTCCCTCGCCTCATGTCTTGGGTCTCCTTCAGGATAGAGCTTGCTGATAACAACATCTCCAATGAGCCTGTCGATAGCTTCTTTCGGAGCATTGTGCTTTATCATGTGTATCACTATTGCATCATGAAGTTTCCTCTTCTCCTCTTCCCGCAGCTGCCAGTACTTCATGTCAGGATCAAATCCTCTAGCTTTCAGAAATTCAATTGCCTTCCTTTCGTCCCCTGTTATCTCGGGAATCTCGGGATTTGTGGCATATGCCAGCATCTGCGAGAGTCTTCTGCTTTCTCTGCCAAAGAGTCTGAGCTCCTTGCGAACCTCTATAATCCCAAGTTCCTTGCCATCCTCAATAATGTCAATGTTCATTCCGTGGAAGGTACCATCCACTTCTTGCATGTCTCCAACCGCTCCAACCAGTGCGAGATAACTCAAATCTCTGTTTTTCCTGCTTATTGAGGTTGCAACAAAGTATGCAACTCCAGAACCACTTAAGTCTCTGACACTATCTGCCCCATATAGGGTTGGATTCACAATGATATGAGTGTCGTGTGAGAATCTCTCCTTTTGAGGAGGGTGGTGATCAGCAACGAGGACATCGGAATCTTCGAGATATTTCTCAATCAAAGCCATGGAACCACTCCCAAGGTCGCTGAAAACATAGATTCTGTGCTTTTCTTTGGCAAGCTCTTTTATAAAGTCCTCACTGAGCTGTTTGACTATGCTTAGCTGAAAACTTCCACCCTCTCTGGCAATGGCTTTTGCCAGAATACCTCCGGCTGTTATTCCATCCGCATCCCGATGAGAGATTAGTCGTATGGTGTGCCCTAACTCAATGTGCATTTTAATGAGTTCTGCTCCTTCTCTCGCTTTCTCTAAAAATGTACTCTTGTCCATCATATCACCCGGAAAGAAGAAGGAAAGAGTCAGCGAACGAGCAGTTTGGCCTGCTCCGGATCATAGCGCCACTTTGCAGGCAATTTGCCGGTTCTCCTGTAGTACTTGACGAGTCTCCTAATCTTGCTCTCGGTGAGCTGAAGGCCGCGCCTTGAGTGCTTATCTTTTGGGTGCATCTCGAGGTGCTTTCTAAGCTTAACGGCCTTTCTTATGAGGAACATTAAATCTTCAGGAATTTGTGGTGCTAGGCCATTCTCCTCAAGAATCTTGGTTATCTTCTTGCCGGTGATGAGCTTGACACTTGGAATGCCGTACTGATCTCTAAGAATTGTCCCTATCATCGCCGTGCTGTGGCCTTCTTTTCTGAGCTTTATAACAAGATTTTCAACCTCTTCAGCAGTATACTCCACCCAAGTTGGTGGAGCAGTCCTTGGTGGCTTCTTTGAGCCGGATTTACCTCTCTTTCTCGCGTGTATTCTTGCCATATTATACACCTCCTGGTGACGGCCAGCTCCCGCCAGCCGTCCCTTCACGTTGGGAATCGGGAAAAGGTTTAAAAAGGTTTGCCATCAGTGGCAACGATACTGTCAGGATAACCTGTGAGCTGATAACAAATCCAGTAACTATTCTGACTTACCCTGACAGTGTCAGTGGCAGCTGATGGCTCCGCCTTCGTCTCCAGTCCAAGAGCATTTGTCTATAAGCTTCCCGCTCGCATCGTACAGGTACGCAGTGTCACCGTTGTTGTTCCAAACTGCTTTCCCTCTTCCCCAGTACAAATCCGTATCTGTATCTGTTCCTTCCCCTGTGTGAACGGTAACCTCTGCTCCAGCTTTTAATATAAATCCATTGGGAAATGTGTATACATGATTTTTTTCATCTTCTAACTGCCACCCTGTTAGGTCTACATCAACCAACCCATCATTTCTTATCACAACATACTCTCCTTTCACATCGTCTCCAGGTGGGTCGTAATTTACATACGCGATAACGACTCCTGAGGTGCCAGGAGCATTAACTGTAACTCCCGCTAAATAACGCATACCTACAGCTACTATGGTCAGTGTAACAGCTATCATAAATAGGTACTCAAGGGAGGACTGTCCCCTTTTCATTTTGCACTCCTCATTAGATTTTACATAATAAAAGTAAATAAAAGTTTTGCCCTCCAGCCCTATGGATTAAATTGAGGAGGTAAAGAGTGTGCCAACCTTAGTTACGAAACAAAAGAGTTTTAAATAAACGAATTAAAATAGTTACATGCGAACCTTGAGAGACCTTCCGCCCTCCGA
>JAMOPD010000387.1 GCA_027064745.1 Thermococcaceae archaeon | reverse complement strand
ACATGGATTGCTTGATCTAAAAGGCTACGAAGACTACTTAGATAGAAAGCTTGAGGGTTATGAGCCTGAGGAATTTCCAGCTTTAAATCTTTAAACGGTGATCAATATCTTCTTCTCAAAATTTTTTCAGGAAAAAAACTTAAGCTAGCTTTAGCCTGGGGAATCTCCATTCCCAGAGCAATACCTAAGCTCATCAAGTCTTTGGGGGCTCTAACCTGCCATTTATTCTCAGCAGAACTTGTTAAAAACCTCGGAACTCGATATTTTTCAACGAGTTGCCAGCACTTTATCATGAAACGGAGAATCTGAACCTTCTCATAGGGATTTGCTCTTAGGAGAGGTTCAAGAGAAAATCCAATTGCAACATCATTTTTCGTTGCTAGCTTCGCCAAGACTTGATCAAAACCAGCATCCATCCTCCCAAACCATGGACTTATGAGGGCATCAACGCCGGCTTCAAGGGCAAAACGGTTCACCCTCATATTTCCTCCTTGAACATAGAGGAGAGCTTTTAAATTGCGATTTTTGACCTCACGGATTAAGCTTGGCTTTTTTGTGACTATCAGAAGAGCCACAGTGTCATATGTTTCCCGGAGAACCTTGAGCTCTTCCTTAAGAGAATCCCAATCTGGAGAACTTTCGAGAATAAGTTTTCTGGTAAAAACAACCTCATCAAACCATTCTTTTGCCATATCATAGGCTTCTCTGCTTCTTACATCCAATTCTACCATCATTCCTCCAGCCACTCCCTCACAGCCTTTACAACCGTTTCCTTTCTCATTGGAAAGGCCTTCACCTTAATCTTTACCTGGATTACATCTTCCCCTTCATCAACTTTGAGCTCTCCAAGATATGCCCTCTGTTTATTAAAACGCATGTATAATGTCCCATCCTCATCAATCTTCTCGTCAAGATGATCAAGGAGATATCTCTTGTCATCTTCACCTAGTAAATCTTTGAATTCTCTAAGAAAAGCTTTCACAGCTCTGCTTCTCTTTATCTCTACGTTGACAACTTTTATCGGATTGCCGAAGTAGCCTGTAGTCCCAACAACATCAAAAAGAACGTCGTCCTTGTCTATTTCTGCCGGGATAAACGTTGCTATGGCCTCAAGAACTTTATCCTCATCCTCAGTAGCATGGATAAATGTTATGAGTCTAATGTGGTGGGCTTTGAGCTCTGTCATTTTTCTCACCTAAGAGGAAAAACGCAGAGGGGTTTAAAAAGGTGTAGTGTTATTAAATGTTCCTTTATCTCAAAATTCTCTAAGACAAAAGCAAACTAAAAACGAAACACTTTCTAAAGAATAAGTGTTAAGATTTAGTGTAAAACTAGAAAAGTCAAATATCTGGCCTGCCCTGTGGGCGGATGCCGACCGGCAGGCTGTTATTTTAGTTCTTTTTATCTCCTTTTGATAAGATTGTTGGCAAAATCTTTAAGTGTATGATAATCTATACCTATTCCCCATTGTTCCACTTAATCTCTAAGTCGTTATCCATGCACAAACTTCCTCGAAAGTTTAATAAGCTTGAGTATACCTTTGTGATACGTGTAAAGCTCGACTCTATAAGCTAGTATCCTCTGTTCCAATGCACGGGTATGTCTAAGACTAAAGTTGAGAGATATCTTGACAAAAATTTCCGTTGTAAATTAAAGCACACGATTCAAAGTAGTTATATATTCACAGAGATAAAATTGCTTTATCTCCTCTACCCCAAGAGAAGAAGATTAAAAATCTCTAATTCTTACCCCCAAGCTAAAGAAAAAGCCATATAAACAGAAAAAATAAGGAAGAGAACGAGGAGCTGAGACTTAATCATTCCGTGTATTTGGTCATCTCCTTCTCCCAACTATTATACCGGTAAGAACACCTAAGAAAAATATCAAAACACACCAGTAGTTGGACACTGAAAAAGATGAAGAATAACTAACAGGGGTTCTGATTGAATTGTTCTCCTCGCTTTCTGGACAAAAAGGTACGTGGAAAAGTTTGACATTTGGAGCAAGGCCTACTACCCAGGGATGGGTTAGAGTAGTTGTCAGAGCGTATTTAATCAACGGCACAAAGCGAATGCTTCCGTTTTTGCTGTAGAAAAGAACACCGTAGTACGGAAGACCATCCTCACTGATGGGAGTAGCAACTACAGAATAATAATATCTTAATGTAGCGAGGTTCATTTTTGTGGGTTTGATGAGAATATACTTTGAACTTTCAGCGTTTTTAAAAGCTCCCTCTACCGGCAAGATTACCAAGGTTTCGCCTCCAACAAGAGAACGAGCAGTTACATCCGTAGCTGTTGTGTTTGGTCCAAAGTACTTATCTAAAACCGACTTAGGTACCGTGAAATAAAAACCCACAGATGATTTTTGTGTAGGAGCAAATTCCATATATTCTCCATACTCTGTAGGAAAAGCCTGGGTATCCACCATTGATGTAACATTGTATAGAAGCAGAGTGGTGGGAGATATGCAGCTTTTATTAAAACGATAAAGTCCAATTGCTCTTCTCGGAGAGACATTGAAAGTTACAGCGCTATGATCCAGCAGGAGGTACCATGAATTATTATAGTAACCTACAATTGGAAACACCTGAGCCGGAGGAGAGTTATAGGGCAACATTGCTTTATAAACGAGATATGCGCCGGATGAATTAACATAGAAGAGATATTCATAATCAGGGCTAACTTTATCCTCTATAGGCAAAGTTATTGCTGAAGAATTCATATTTGGAGGGAGGGATAGTTTATACACAGCAACTAAGATAAACGCATCATCCCTGCCAACCACTGAGAGTCTGGGAAATATAACAACTCCCTCATAATAAGCAGAAGCACAGCTAACATAGGTATTAGAAATCAAAATGAATATAAAGAAGAGGGAGATTAAAATCCATTTAAATTTCATTGTTCTCACCTTTAGATATAACCGTTACAGCAATTTTTCATTGTTTGAGATATTAAGGTTAATCATGAAACCAAACTCCAAACTTTTCAAAATGTTATCTTCTTTTTCTTAGGAAAACTAGCAAGACAGCTACCACAACCGTAAGACTGCTCAAAATAACTGTTGTTAAATAACTGTTGCTCTTTGAACTCCCAGACAATGCTGAAAGCATTTCTGGGGTTATGTCGCTAAATTTGCCATTTTTAAAGAAATATATCTTGTTCTCATCAAATACAATCCATCCCCCACAACAAAGCGCTACCTTGTATCCATGGTTTTTAAGGGCATCCGGAAGCTCAATGCTATCTCTTGAGGTAAGGTCAAATATATGGCTAGAGTTAAACAGAAAAACTGAATTTTCCCCAGAAGCTACAAGCATGCTTCCAGGCTCAACTTTTGGTGCTGAAAACCCTTTCGATTCCTTCATGTTGATCACTCTAAGGTAGTTGTTTCTGACTTTTAGGGAACTAACTTGAACAAGTGAAAAACCCCTGAGTTCAAATAGATTGAGCAAGATGTGGGTTCCCATGTTGATGGGAATCCTTGAAAGAATATAACTCCTATCGGAGATTGTTACTGGATAAAGCCTTGCATAGTCTTCAAATGTGTGTATCTTAATGAAATCGGTACCGTTAAATAACCAGACAACAGAAATTGAAGTATTACGCGGATCACTACCAAAGAGTACCGACTTTCCAATCCACACCTTTGGGGGATATGTCCCCCGCCCTAGCTCCCTTTTTTCTAATCTTCGATAGTAGATTAAAACCAGCGAAGAGTTCCTAATGGCAAATACCCGAACCCATCCTCCATCTGAAGATACTGTAATCAAAGTTTTGCTGTTATCAACAGCCACACCTACCGAGTATATGCCAGTTTTACTGAAGTTGTACCCTTCGAGCACTCTTCCATTCTCATCAACTAGAGATTCCCCAATGAGCCAAGCGTTAAGTGCGGGGATCCAGACCTCCCGCCCAGTGACATTAAGGGGTATTAACTTATCCCCTTGGAGAAGGTACTCCTCAAACTTAAACGTGCACTCTCCAGTGATAGGATCGTCATGAGAACCAGCTCCTACAAAGGTCAGAATGTATTCTTTGCCATTCCACTTAATCTCCAAGTCGTTGTCCGTGCACAAACTTCCCCCTCTGAAAGTTTTAATAAGCTTGAGTATACCTTTGTGATACGTGTAAAGCTCGACAGTTCCTGTCTCTCCCCTCTGAATGAGCCAGTATTTGCCGTTCCAGTGTCGCACTTGATAACGCTCTAAGGTAAAGTTAAGCCGTTCAGCTTCAAAGAAGTGACCATTGTAAACTACACCATAAAACTTACCGGAGGTCTCATTAAGAATTATGAAGGCAATCTTGTCTCCAGTAGAATAGGCATCCAAGATTTTCCAGTCATCTCCCATACCCAATACTGGAACAGAGCCGATAAGCAGAAGAAAAAAAATAGAAACAAAAGCAGTGTCGTTTACCATTCGGGACATTGCCTTCTCACCGACTTTATATTTTCTAAATTGGTATCATAATAGTATGCCCTATATGGCCAAATATCTCCAACCACCGAATTCTTTTGTGCTGTAACATAGTCGCATGCTTTATTTATTAATTCTGGATATGAGTTGATAGTCCCATCCACTTCCATTTCAATATACCCATTCGGAATCTCTCGTATCCATTCAAGGATGCCTGTAAGAACATTAAGTCCATCTTCTGATAGATAGGGGTATTTCTCGGGAGGTTCTCTTAAGTTCCCCGTGTAATAATCTCTCCATGTTTGATAATAATGTGGCTGAACAAAGACATAAGTGAAGTATTTTGATAAGAGTTTTATGTCGGTATTATTTAGGTTTATCCTGTCGTTGACATATGGTATCCAAATGAATTGCTGACCTTTGTTCCGGATATGATTTGAGACCTCGCTTATAGTTTCCTCATAAACAATGCTGTCATGCACTTGCCAAGGATACTCTAAATACCAGTAAAAGCCCTTCTGGTAGTTACTTGTATTATCGTAAATTCCATCCACCCAGCCTTTTAAGTATTGAGTTGTTCTGGATCCAAAATCGAGTGAGTAATCATCTGCCAGAACAGGAATAAAAACTAAGTAATCAATACCTCTAAGTTTTGAGTCAATCCAGTCTGCAAACTTTAGGGCGTCGTTGTATCCATCCTCATAAGTTATTCCGCTGTAAGGAACTCCTCCGTAAAGCAAATCCCCGCTCTCCTTATCTTTTGCGCTGGAATACAAAGCAATCGCATAATCAAACCCTAAACTCTTAAGAGTACTTGGAGCTCCAGCGTTCGGGAATTCCTCTGGAAACCCACTTTGAGCTTTAAAATACCATAGTCCATATGTTGCCATTATATCACCTCAATATATAGTTTTTATTATATCTATTTAAATTTTTTGATTTTTAATACTAATATTAGTATTAATAAAATTTTATCCTGTTGTTCAGATTTAGTTTAACCATTTTAAAACCACAATATAAAGATATCTTGGAAATTAGACCTAAATCCACAAAATCTAACAGAAGAAAAAACAAGAAAAGCAAATCACTTACCCTTACCCATGTTAGCCCTAATGCTTGGCCTAATCTTCTCAGCCCCTTTGCCCTTGTTCCTCAGGCCGCGGCTCTTCCTGCCAGCGCTGGTGAGGCCTCTAAAGACTCTGCCCTTGTGCGTCTTTCCTGCTATCCAGGCAATCTTTGGGTCGCTCTTTATGACCGGGTGATGCGGGTCAACGAGAATGACCTCAAACCACTTATACATTCCGTCCTCGCCGACCCAGTAGCTGTTGAGGACCTCAAGGTTCGGGAATTTGCGAGCGGCCTTTTCCTCGGCTATCCACTGGAGGCTCTTCTTTGGGCTGTACTTCACCATACCCATCTTGCTCGGCTTCCTTCCACCCTTCCACCTGGGTCTCTTCCTTCCACCTTTTCTAACCCTAACCCTAACGATTACATAGCCCTGCTTGGCCTGGTAGCCAAGGCTCCTCGCGCGGTCGAGCCTCGTGGGCCTCTCAATCCTCACCACGACCGGCTCGCGGCGCCACTTTATCATTCTCTGCTTAAGAAGATCTCCAACATAGCTTTTCTTCGGAGCTTTCCAAGCTTCTCTTATGTATTTATACATTCCCATCTTGCTCCCTCCTTCCTCGTTTGTGGTTCTCCGCTCAGCGGAACATCCCGCGGGTTTCCCCGCCTAGTCGTGGTGAGTTCGAGATTAGGTTTTTAAAAGTTGCGGAGTAATTGAAACGGTGGAAACTATGCGCCTTCAAAAACTTCTACCTTTCATGAAGATGAGAAATTTTGACGGTGCTCTTATAAGCCCTGGAACGAACCTTTACTATCTCACAAGTCTCCACATCCACGAAGCGGGAGAGAGGCTGACAGTTTTAGCTGTTAATTCGAACGGTGAGTATCACCTTTTAGCACCGAACATCTACGAAAATGTTATCAGCGATTTCCCTGTTACCTTCTGGCGCGACGGTGAGAACCCCTACGGGAAGCTCGCCGAAATCCTAAAGGAACTCAGCATTTTATCTGGCAGAATCCTAGTGGAGAACACGATGAGGGCAGACTGGCTGATAGGTATTCTCAAGCTTGGAAGCTTTGAGTTTCATCCGTTAAGCATTCTAATGCGCGAGCTTAGAATGAGAAAGGACGCCGGGGAAATTAGACTTATGGAAAAGGCGGCAAATGTTGTAGATGAGGTTTTCGAGGAAATCCTAGGTATGGACTTAATCGGAATGCGCGAGAAAGACCTTGCCCTGAAAATTGAGCTCCTCATAAGGGAGCGCTCCGACGGGATATCCTTTGAGCCAATAGTTGCCAGTGGTGAGAATGGGGCAAATCCCCATCACGCGCCCGGCGAGAGAAAGCTGAGGAAGGGAGATTTGGTGACCCTTGATTATGGAGTCAAGTACAAAGGATACTGCTCAGACATAACGAGGACAATCGCGTTAGGAAAGCCAGACAAGAAGCTTCTGGAGATTTATGATGTCGTCAAGAACGCCCAAGAAAATGCCTTCCAGACCGTCCGCGAGGGCATAAAGGCAAAGGATGTTGACAAAGCGGCGAGGGACTACATAGCAGCGGTGGGCTATGGAAAATACTTCACTCATAGAACTGGCCATGGCTTGGGTTTGGATGTCCATGAGGAGCCGTACATCGGGCCGGACGGTGAGGTAATCCTCAAGAATGGCATGACCTTCACGATAGAGCCGGGCATCTATGTGCCGGGCCTGGGGGGAGTTAGAATAGAGGACGATGTTGTCGTTCACGGGGATAAAGGAAAGAGGCTGACACGGGCGGAGAGGGAGCTTATTCAGCTTTAAATCCACCGACGTAGGTCTCAAGCACCCTTATTTCCCTCAGCTCTTTTTTCTCCACCTTAAATGGATCTCTATCCACAACTATGAAGTCGGCCAGCTTCCCTTCTTCCAACGTACCGAGTGTGCTCTCTTCCCCCAAAACATAGGCTGAGCCATGTGTGTAAGCATGCAGAGCTTCCTCTAGTGTCAAAGCCTCATTTGGAGAATGTTTGTATAGGGGAACTTCTTCATACTTTCCACGGGTTACCGCGGCATAGATCGTCTCCCATGGGTTTAAAGGTTCAACTGGGGCATCAGTACTCAGGCCGAGCACAATACCCTTTTTCAAAGCGCTCTTAAATGGATATACCCACTTGGCTCTCTCCTCGCCAACGCGCTCTAAAACCCACCAGTCGGTTATGATGAAGTGGGGCTGCACTGCTAAGACAGCGCCAAGCTTTGAAATGCGCTCAATCTGGTCTTCCCTCAAAATAGAGGCATGTTCTATGCGGTGTCTTTCCGCATTTTCGAGATGCTCGTACACATCGAGAATCATGTCCATTGTGGCATCTCCTATAGCATGAACCGCAACTTGAAGACCTGCTTCATGAGCCTCTTTAACGATGGTTTCAAGAGTTTTCCTGCCTATGTTTGGGTATCCCTCTGTTTGAGCATCGCTGTAAGGCTTAGAAAGCCAGGCAGTTCTCGCACCTAAGGAGCCATCCGCCAGGATTTTGATTCCGTTTATTTTGAGCTTTTCCCCGCCAGAGCCCCTTCTTATCCCCAACTTTTTGAGAGCCTGGAGGATGTCAGTGTTGCCATACATGTTCCGCGATCTTCTTCCAGGATCTAGATAAGCTCTAACCCTTATTGGGAGCCTTCCTTCGGCGTTTAACTCACCCAAAGCCTTCATCGAGCTTTCCTCAACACTTACAAAGCCCACTGTGGTAACTCCATTTGAAAGGGCAAACTTAGCGCCATCTTCAATAAAGCGCTTGTAGTCCTCCAAAGTCAGCGTCTCCTTAAACTTCTCCCTGGCGAGCTCAAAGGCCTCTTCCTTCACAACTCCGGTTGGTTCTCCCTCCTCGTTTCTTATGATGCCTGGAGAATCCAAATCCAAAAGCCCCGACATTTCCATAGCTTTTGTGTTTAAAACAGCAGCATGAAGGCAAACGCGTGAGAGCATTACGGGTTTATCTTTAATCACATCATCCAAGTCCCAGCGCGTAGGCCACCTTTTCTCTTCAAAAAGCTCTTGGTCCCAGCCGTGACCGAGAACCCAAGTGCCGCTCTTTTTAGCGTGCTCTCTAATCCTCTCCTTAAGCTCTTCTATGCTTCTAACGCCCCTTAAATCCACCATACTGAGAGACATGCCGAGCTCATCGAGGTGCATGTGAGAATCAATGAACCCTGGAAGGACGACTTTACCTTGAAGGTCAATGATCTCCCCACCGAGCTCTTGGACAATTTTCTTCACTTTTTCCTTAGAACCCGCATAAAGAACTCTACCGAAAGCCACCAAAAGGGCTTCAACAGTCCTCTTGGGATTAAATGAGACGTAGATTTTCCCATTCACGAATGCCCTAATCAACACCTTCACCCCCTCTTCTTATCCAAAAGGAGCTCACCATCAATGCCGACATTTTCAGGCGGATTCTCTTTTATCAGAACAGTAACATGGGGTATTCCATACACCTCTTTAATGACCTCTGTTATTCTCCTAACGAGCTCCCTCTTTTTCTCAACATCTATTTTTGGACCTTCAACAATAACCGTGGGCATGTGATCACCATTAAGATTTGCGTCGAAAGGATATAAAAAGCTCACGAAGGAAATCCAAAACTTTTAAATACTCAAACTTCATATTAAGCCCGATGCCTATGAGGGGGGATCGAGTTCTCCTTCGTTTCATCGTTTGCTGATTTCTTCTATAATCCCCCTATTGTACATGCTCTTTCTTGCTCCTGTACGTTTAACAGCGCTAAGGAGGTTAGGATATGATAGATTTCAAGGCTATTGAAGAAAAGTGGCAGAAAAAATGGTTGGAAGAGAAGATATTTGAACCAAAAATAGATGAAAGGGAGAAATTCTACATAACCGTCGCGTTTCCGTACCTTTCAGGTCATCTACACGTTGGGCATGCAAGGACATACACCATCCCAGACGTTATTGCAAGATTTAAGAGGATGCAGGGTTATAACGTGCTGTTCCCAATGGCCTGGCACATAACGGGTTCTCCAATAGTTGGAATCGCTGAAAGAATAAAGAACCGTGATTCAAAAACCATCTGGATTTACAGGGATGTTTATAAAGTCCCGGAGGACATTCTGTGGACATTCGAAGACCCAAAGAACATAGTTAAATACTTCATGAAGACTGCGAGGGAGACTTTTATCAAAGCTGGCTTCTCCGTCGACTGGAGCAGAGAATTCCATACCACATCGCTGTTTCCGCCTTTCAGCAAGTTTATAGAATGGCAGTTCTGGACTCTGAAGAAGAAAGGTCTGGTCGTTAAAGGTGCTCACAGGGTCAGGTGGGATCCTGTTGTTGGAACACCCCTTGGTGATCACGATATAATGGAAGGGGAGGATATTCCAATACTTGAGTATGTGCTGATTAAATTTATCCTAATGGAGAATGGTGAGGAGATATATCTGCCAGCGGCAACACTGAGGCCCGAAACTGTCTATGGTGTAACCAACATGTGGCTGAATCCCGAAGCAACATACGTTAAGGCCAAAATTCGGAGCAAAGGAAAGGAGGAAGTCTGGATAATAAGCAGAGAGGCCGCCTATAAGCTGAGCTTTCAGGATAAGGAGATTGAAGTTATCGAAGAGTTCAAAGGAGAGAAGCTCATAGGAAAATGGGTGAAGAATCCCGTTACAGGAGATGAGATTATAATACTTCCAGCGGAGTTCGTCGACCCTGACAATGCTACCGGCGTAGTCATGAGCGTTCCAGCGCATGCCCCCTTCGACCACGTTGCCATCGAAGACCTGAAGAAGGAGACAGAGGTTCTCTTGAAGTATGACATCGATCCGCGCATAGTTGGAGAGATAAGCTATATCTCCCTGATTGAGCTTGAGGGTTACGGTGAATTCCCAGCAGTTGAAGAAGTGGAAAAGCTCGGCGTGAAGAGCCAAAAGGACAAGGAAAAGCTTGAGCAGGCCACTAAGAACATATACAAAGCAGAGTTCCATAAGGGAATCTTCAAGATTGAACCCTATAAAGGAAAGCCAGTTCAGGAAGTAAAGGATCTCATTGCAAAGGATATGAAAGACAGAGGAAAAGCGGATATGATGTATGAATTTGCTGAAAAGCCAGTCATATCAAGATTCGGAAATCAGGCGGTTGTAAAGATAATTCACGACCAGTGGTTCATTGATTATGGGAATCCAGAATGGAAGGAAAAAGCCAGGGAAGCTTTAGCGCGAATGAAGATTTATCCCGAAAGTAGGAGAGCTCAGTTCGAGGCGGTGATAGACTGGCTCGACAAGAAGGCCTGTGCAAGAAAAATTGGACTGGGAACGCCACTCCCGTGGGATAAAGAGTGGGTAATTGAAAGTTTGAGCGATTCAACAATTTACATGGCATACTACACGATAAGCAGGCACATGAACAGGCTGAGGGAGGAGGGCAAGCTCGACTCCGAGAAGCTCACGAGGGAGTTCTTTGACTACCTGTTCCTGGAGGAGTTCAGCGAGAAGCGCGAGAAGGAACTCGAAGAGAAAACCGGAATCCCGGCCGAGACGATCCACGAGATGAAGGAGGAGTTCGAGTACTGGTACCCGCTCGACTGGCGCTGCTCAGCGAAAGACCTCATCCCGAACCACCTGACGTTCTTCATCTTCAACCACGTGGCCATCTTTAGAAAGGAGCACTGGCCGAAGGGCATAGCCGTCAACGGCTTCGGAACGCTCGAGGGCACCAAGATGAGCAAGAGCAAGGGCAACGTGCTGAACTTCATAGATGCTATAGAGGAAAACGGAGCTGATGTAGTTAGACTTTACATCATGAGTTTGGCTGAACATGACAGCGACTTCGACTGGCGCAGGAAGGAGGTTGGAAAGCTCAAGAAGCAGCTCGAGAGGTTCTACGAGCTGATAAGTGAGTTTGCTCAATATGAAGAAAAAGATGTTGAACTGATGGACATTGACAAGTGGCTCCTACACAGACTAAACAGAGCCATTGAAGGCGCTACCAAGGCTCTTGAGGAGTTTAGGACAAGAACTGCTGTGCAATGGGCATTTTACAGCATTCTCAACGACCTACGCTGGTACATGAGAAGGACTGAGGGAAGGGACGACGAGGCTAAGAGAACAACGCTTAGAAAATTAGCTGAGATCTGGGTTAGACTAATGGCACCATTCACACCACACACCTGTGAAGAACTCTGGGAAAAGCTCGGAGGAGAAGGATTTGTTAGCTTGGCTAAGTGGCCTGAGCCAGATCCAGAGTGGTGGAATGAAAGCATAGAACTTGAGGAGGACTATATCAAGAACCTAATCGAGGACATAAAGGAGATAATAAGTGTTGCAAGGCTTGAGAATGCAAGAAGGGCTTACATCTATACTGCCAAGGAGTGGAAGTGGAAAGTTGCTCAAGTGGTTGCGGAGAAGAGGGACTTCAAAGCCTCGATGAGTGAGGTTATGAAAGACCCAGAGATGCGCAAGCGCGGTAAGGAGGTCTCAAAGCTAATCCAGAAGCTGATTAAGGACAGAGCTTTTGACTTCAAGCGCATTGACGAGGAGAAAGCCCTAAAGCAGGCAAAGGACTTCATCGAGAGTGAAATAGGCTTGGAGATCATCATCAACCCGGATGAGGACAAAGGAGGAAAGAAGAGACAAGCGATGCCTATGAAGCCTGCTGTTTATATTGAGTGAGTACTGCCCTTGTTTTTATTCTTTTAACTTCAACATATGTAGCACCCTCATTGTAACACTTGTATAACACTAACTGGAATTAGCATAATCATGGTTAGCATAATTAGGATTATTGAACGGCATGAGGTTAGAGATGTCCTGAATGTAAAATGAGTTCTTGACTGTAGGGATGTGATAAGGCTTTGCAAGACCCCGCCTTAGTTACGCTCTCTGTTGTATTTGTTGAGTATCTATCTTCTCCACCGATTTTCTTCTTGTTTTTATTTCCAATTGTTCTCAACTTGACAAAACTCTTGAGTTTTAATAACGAGATATTTAATATCACGATACTAAAATTCACTGAGAGGAAGAAAGGGCATACGCTTGAGACGGAAAAGAGGGTTCCGCCTTTGGAAAGCCTATCCAAAAGCTAAAATTGGAAAAGAAAGCTTTCATTGGTATTGCTTAAGGATGTTGTAGATGTGCTGTGCAGCATCAGTATAAATTGTGTATTTCTTACCCTTTGCTTTGAATTCAAGATAGTAACCGCCGAGAAGGGCCTTCTTGAGTTCGAGAAAGCTTATGCCTTTCAGTGCGATGTCCTCGTAAACCTCACCAACTCCAGCAGCTCTCAATGCGGCCTTGACAGCAACGGTGGCAACCATGCCCCTCAGCCTGTACTTGCCCGTGAGCTTGAGTCTCTTGTTCGTGATGACGAGGGTTCCGACACGCTCTTGGCTCATTGCACCCATCTTGAAGCGAACTTCACCCCTATAAAGCTCCTTTTCGGGTTCTTCCGCCGGGACAGCAACCTTCTCAACCGTTTGAGGCACTTCAACTGGCTTCGCCTTCGCGAAGCGCTCCGCCTGCTCCTGCGTGGCTTTAGCGACCGCGCCAACTTCAGCCTCGTAGGCTTCAACGACGGTCTTGAGAAGGAAGTAGTGGAACTCGAAGAGGTACTTGAAGAACTTCACATCGCCAATAACGAATTTATCGCGCTCGTCGAGCATTTCGCGGGCTTCGTTGAGGAGCTCGCGCATTTTCTCGACATCACCGAGGTAGAGGGCATCGCAGGCGCGGGCGGCGAAGTCGAGAACCTTTTTAATTGGGTCAACTTGAGAAATATCAACATGATTAACCCATGTAACATAAAGTTCTTCTGATGGAGTTCGGCGAATCTCTAAAATAAGCCGCTCAAAGTTGTCTACCAGATTGTATGTGGATTTAAGTTTCTCAGAACTTTCCTCAAATTCTCCCTTCTCTAAGGCTTTGACTATATCCGTCAAGAAATTTTTAATTGCTCCCAAGAAGATAACATAGTGTTCATCACTCGAACCTGAATAGGTCTTAAAAATGTTCTCACATTCTAGATATAGCTCAGGCGCTTGGTTTTTGAGTTTCTCCTCTTTTTCAATTGATTTTTTAAGCTCTCCTTTTGCAGAGACGTATCCAAAAAATAGGAGGCCCACACCTGCTAGGAATGTGACAATTCCAAAAGCTGTAATAACTGGAGAATTTTCATTATGACCCATCCAAATTAAAAGTAAACTCGCAATCCCAATGAATGATATCCATGCAATAGATCCTAGAATGAGCTTAGGTGTGGATACGGATTGTTCCAACTTTCTACGTCTCTCTCTCCTCAGCTATCGGTCTTATTGCTTCAAGGCACTCCACGACTTTCTTCAAGTCAATGTCACTCTTCGCCCGCTCCAGCTCGGCCTTCATCTTCTCCAGAAGAACATCGAGGTTTACATTGCTCTGCAATGAGCACCACCAAAATAAAAACATGTTCACTAGTGTATTTATAAGTTTCGTATTTATGTTGTAGAGCAGTGTTCTACTCTAACAATTAAAGCTTCCAAGCTCTTCGATCTTAAAGATTTTTAACCTGTCATTAATTCGACCCCATCTTATAAATCTTTTTCTCCGAAAAAGCCTTAAGGAGGACGTTTTTAATGAACAATGGTGTTTTCGATGTTCCTCAATGAAGAAAAGTTTAAGAGGGATGTTCTTTCTAAAATTCCACTCCGAAATGAGCCCCCTTTACCTGAGGACTGGCTTCACATCAGCAAACTTTTCTGATGAAAAGTTTGACCAAAAGTCAATAAACTGCCAAACCAAGTAGAATGCGTCTGCATGTCTTTTTAAAGAGGGCTGGATGAATTGGGTTAACTTCAAAGCCAACACTACAGAGTGGTTTCCCCTTTTAATGCCCTTCGGGCATTATATCGCACTGAAAACCTCCACAAAATTTGCAACTAAATTGCAAACCCTCTCGAAATTCGGCAATTTAGTCAGACATGCAAACTTTGATGAAACTTTGCGCAGGCAAAGTTTCGTTGGCTGTGGTGCTCACGCCATCACAACGACTCCTTTAGCATATTTAGTCGGAGAAACCGGCCGTGTTGTAGCCATAGACCTCTCAAGATGGCGCTTCTTTGAGGAGATAACATCTTCAGCAGGGTTAAGACATCGAATAATCCCTTTAAAGGTGGACGCTAGAGAGCTTCCGTTTCCTTTTAAGACCTTTGACCTGGCTGTACTTATCCACGGTGTGAGGAGCCTGAAGAACGAGGAAACGATGGTTAAAGTCTTTACCGAGATGCTCCGTGTGGCGGAGAGGGTTTTCATAGTAGAAAGTCTGCCGATAGCCAAAAACCCGGCCCAGAAAGCTCACTTGGAGATGTACAATTTGAGGGAAGAAATTTTCGAGGCGCTCTTCGGCGAGAAGGACGATCTACACTATCTCCCCTTAGAGAGATTGAAGGGACTCCTTGAAGAGGCGAGAGGGAGGATAATTGAAAGCGGAGTCTTTGAACCTAATCTTCCCCACTATCTCGCATATCTTCCCCGTGAATACGTGGCACAGATAAAGAATGAGAAAAAACGTGCTGAACTCCTAGAACGCTGGGATAGAGCATATGAAAAGTGGAAGAGAGGAGCAGAACATCCTCCCGTGGGATGGCTGGTTGCAAGAAGTTAAAACTTAAAACTTGATTTTAAATGACTTATACCATGCTTTTGGACTGCCGATTGCGGGATATACCATGTATCTTTCAACGGCATTGTTGTTTCTCAAAAATTTGTCTATGTGGTATCTGAGCTTCTCATTGTTACTCTCAAGGAATCTGAGAAGAACGTCATAATCTCCTCCGAGATATTCCGTCACCTCATATACCCTCGGATTATTGATGGCATTCGTAAGAAACTCATTTATCTCCTCTACCTTTGCATGTTGATTTAGCTTTACCATTACATCGGCATACGCCACATCTGCCGCCCTTAAAAGTAGAAGTCCAATGATCTGCAGGTATCCTTTCTCCTGAAGCCTAAGCCTGCGGCGTCGAACTGTTGTTATAGATACTCCAATCCTCTTTGCTATCTCAGTGTCGCTCATTCTACCGTTTTCCCTCAACGCCTGATATATTTTGAGGTCAATGTCATCAAGTTTATTCCTGAAAATGCTTTTTAGTACTAAAACTTCTTCATCCTTCATATTAATGCCCTTCATGTGAACAACTCCCCCCTCAATACAAAATAAATTTTTCGCAATTTAGAAACTACAGAACCAATTTTAAAACCAAAACTATAAAATTAAATAAATTGAAAGGAAATTAAGAAAGCCAGTGCTTCGGAGTAAATTGATCCGGGGATACTGAAGCTTTTATCCTCATCAGGATGTAGTATGCAATTGATGTTATAATAAACGTCTGTATGGCTGGTAGGCCAAAGAAATGTTTGTACTGCATGTAATAGCCAGAAATAATGCCAATGATCAATGCCAAAGTGGCCATTGCATTCCATCCTTCTATGTCTTCCCATTCCTCCTTTCTAAGTATAAAGAAGTCTGTCATCATGACACCTGCTATCGGTGGAAAGACTATACCGAGCAGCAAAAGAAAGTCCATGTATTTATTCAGTATCCCTGCAAGTGCTAAGATCATCCCAATAACAACTATCCCTGCAGTTGCCATAGCTCTAGCCCGACCGGTTCTCAGATTGAGCATGTTTGATAGAGCTAATCCCGGGGTGTAGACATTGACTATCTGTGTCGTCCATTGGGCAACGAACATCATAAAATAAGCCCAGAACGGATATCCAAGTGCTACCATCACTGCTACAATGTCCCATGTTCCAATGCCAACTGCCATTATTGCACCTACTATCATCAGAATAAAGCCCACGATCATTGTGAGTGATGGCATTAATATAGCGTTCTTCCATCCAGGTCTCATCTGTCTACTGTAGTCAGATATCATAACCCACTGTACTACATAACGCCGATGACAGTGGAGATCGCCACTGCCATAGTCATGTGAGGTGTTGGATTCCAGTTGACTATTCCTGAGACTCCATGCTTCGTCACAGATAGATAAACACCGAGCCCAAAGATAAACAGGCCCACTGGAACTGCAAGATAATCGGTCCATTTCATTGAAGTGTATCCAAGGATTGCAGGAATACCAAATATTATTCCGAGTATCACTACAATTAACGCCCAAGCACCCCAGCTGGTTGTATAGTTTATTCCTAGTGCTGCTGAGATTGCATTTGCCATGATAGCAGTTTGCACTCCCCACCATCCAAGTCCCATTATTATTACCATCAGAGCTATCAATGTCCTAGCTTGAAGGCTTCCGAAAGATTGCCTAGCTATAACAGTTGAAGCCCTACCTGTTTTTGCCCCTATGTATGCATTAAGTGCATCACCCACCCATGTGATGAGCAGTGCTATTGCAACAATCATTGCAACTTTTGCCACGCTAAAGCTTCCGACTAAACCTGCTCCTACCATCACAACACTTAGGGTAAATTCTACGCCTGCATATACAACCGCAGGACTAACCCATGACTCTCTGCGTTCCATTGGCACAGCATCTATTGCCACATCCTTTTCTTCGGAATGTTTTAAATTCTCAACAATTCCCAAACGAATCACCCCCAAACAAAATTAATTAAATACACATCAGCTCTCTTTTAGCCTCAGTAAGCCGAATTCCTCTTTTTTTCACAAAAACATCATCTTCAATCCGTATTCCAAATTTTCCTGGAAGGTAAATCCCGGGCTCGATTGTAAAGACCATGCCTTCACGAAGAATGGTGGAATTTCCAGGGGATATATAGGGCTCCTCATGAACATCCAAACCCAAGCCATGGCCAGTTCTATGAGTGAAGTATTTTCCATAGCCCGCTTTCTCTATATATTCCCTTGCAGCCCGGTCAACATCTCCAGCAGCTATACCTCCCCTTACAGTTTGAAAAGCCCTCTCCTGAGCTTCTTTCACTGTTCCATACACTGACTTCACTTCTTCAGAGGGCTCGCCAATGACTACGGTTCTGGTTATATCCGAACAGTAGCCCTTCCATTTTGCCCCATAGTCAAAGACAATAACGTCTCCACGCTTGATTTTTCGATCAGTTGGCCTGTGATGAGGATTAGCACCATTCGGTCCCGATGCCACAATCGGTTCAAAAGAAATACCATCAGCGCCGAGGCTTTTTATAAGGTACTCAATCCATGCAGCAAGTTCTTTCTCACTTCTCCCCTCGATCTTTTCCTCCAAGAGAGTGTAGAAGACCTTATCAACAATTTCTGCTGCTTTTTTGAGAAGTTTGATTTCTTCATGACTTTTAATGACCCTGAGCTCTGAAATGAGTAAGCTGAGGGTATTGAGCTTGTAATTTTCCAAAAACTCGGCTTTTAAGAGAGTTCCAACTGGCATGGTGTCATCTACGAGCAACTTTCCATTCTTTGGAAAATTCTCTTCAAGGACTCTACGGAATAATTGGTAGGGATCCTCCCCATCATGCCAGAGGAAAAGTCTGCCAAGCTCCCAAGTACTGAGTTCATTTTCATACAGTTGAGGCGCTATTATAGCTGGTTCCCCCTCGCTGGGAATGAGCAGGAGGAAAAGCCGCTCCAGTGATCCAAGGGGATTTATCCCCGTGAGATAATAGAAATTGGAGCCAGGGGCGATGAGAGCCCCAACAGCTTCGTTTTCTTCCATCATCTCCCGAAGTTTTGAGATTCTCCTTCGATAATCCATCAACCCTGCCTCCTCTGTTTTCTGAGGGATTTCGTTTTTTCCCAGTCAATTTCCATCCTTTCGGGATCAATTACAACTCCATACACTTCCCTTGCAACTTCAAGAGAAATCAGATCATTCCTGTAGTCCTCAAGGACGAGCTTTGGATCCCTCTCTAGTGGATCGCCCCATCCACCGCCTCCGGAGGTTCTGATGCTTATAAGATCACCCTTCTTCAGGATTTCAGCAGAGATTCTACGTATCTCCTCCCCCTTACCGTCCCGGTAGATAACAACCCTGTTACCAGGTCCAGGAAGTCCTCCATTGACACCCCAAGGTGGAAAGTCATGTCTTCCAACCTGAATCGTGACTAAAGCCTGGCTGTTCAGTATCCTGTATTCCCTTATGACCCCAAAGCCACCTCTGTGCTTTCCATGACCAACCCCATCTTCAACGTTCAGCATATATCTCTCGACGAGAATCGGGAAATTCCGTTCGTAGACTTCAGATGAAGCTATGTATGTCTCTCCATCCCCACATGCCACGAGACCGCTCGTTCCATCCATGTCGTAACCTGCACCCCACCCTCCGGGCTGGGGTTCAACGATGGCAAAGGGTTCTCCAGTTCTGTCATTGATGCCGCCAACTATCGTTGCTATTATCGAGAGAAAGTGACCAGCAGTTAATTTTTCTGGAACGTGAGGAGCTAAAGCTTTCCAGACTAAGTCGGTTGCAAAGGCTATAGCCTCCCAGTCTGTAGAGGTCGGAGCTGGCTTTATTGGATGAAATACCGTTCCTTCAGGAGCTATGACCTTTAAAGGACTAAAGAACCCACCGTTTGGATAAGCGTGAGGATCGGTCAGGGCCATATAAACCTCTCTAACCCCTGAAACTGTTGCTGGATAGGGCGAGTTTATCGGACTTATAACCTGCTGGGCACTTCCAGTGAAATCAACGATGAATTCATCATCCGTTATTGTAATTTTCGCTCTAACACAGATGGGCTCTTCAGTTCCGGCAATTGAACTGTCGATGTAATCCTCTGCTTCAAACTCTCCCTTTGGCAGTTCCTTGAGTTTCAGATGTGCATATTTCTTCCCATCGTCAAGAAGCTTTTTCATTGCCAGTAAAACGTTATCAACACCATATTTTCCAATTAGAGCCTGTATTCTCTTCTCAGCAACCTTCATCGATGCTGCCTGAGCTTCCATGTCTCCCAACGTGTATTCAGGCATCCTTGAGTTTTCAAGAATTATGTCTATAACATCCTTGTTTGGCTTTCCTTCTAGGTAAAGCTTCACACACGGGAGTTGAATTCCTTCCTGATAGATCTCAGTGGCATTGGGATTCCAGCTTCCAAAAGCCATTCCTCCCACTTCAGTCCAATGTCCTTTGTTTAGTATCATTCCGATGAGTTCATCCCTGTAAAAGACTGGTAGAGCAAGGGTGACATCGTTCAGATGTGTTCCTGACTCATAGGGCACGTTGCTAACAATTACGTCTCCCGGATGGAGATCGTTTCCCCATTTATCCAGCACTTCTCTAGCAGCAAAGTCCAAAACACCGGAGAACGCAGGAACACCTGGCGCCTGTGCAATTAGATTTCCTTCTGAATCAGTCATCCCCACTGCAAAGTCTAAAACTTCATAGATAACGGGACTCTTGGCGGTTCTTGCAAATGCCCGAAACATTTCCTCGTTGGCAACAACGAGCCCATTCTTTATTATCTCCAAAGTGAAAGGATCCACGCTCATTCAATCACCCCCTATAAATGACAATATTTCCGTATTTATCCCTCACAAGCTCCTGATTTTCGAGAACGAGAACTGTAGATGTAGGATCTTCAAGAATAGCAGGCCCTCTGATTTTCTTCTCTATTGGTATCTTTCTCCTGTCAAATACAGGCATGTTGATGAAATCCCCATGTATGAAAACATCCCTGTACTCCCTGATAGCGTCATCCACAGAAAGATTCTTCTCCTCAATCTCCCTTATTGCTGGCCGCTTAACCTTAACCACTCCAACTCCATGGAAGTTCACTATTTCGACTGGACTGCTTGGAAGCCTGAAGCTGTAAGCCCTCTCATGATACATGTGGAATTTCTCAATAATATCTAGTATATCCTTCTCCTCAATAATTCCAGTTTTTATTGGCACCTTAACGGTGTGTTCCTGTCCCTTGTACCTCATATCGGCATAGTGGAATATTACTAACTCTTCCGCACCAAAGCCTTCTTCTTCCTCAAAAATTCTGGTTAATCTCCTATCAACTTCAGAATACGTTTTATTTATAGCTTCAACATTTTCAGTCTCAACTTTGAGGACGTTTGTTGTAATCACGTCATGTCTTATGTCCGTGAGTAGCATTCCCCACGCTGAGAAAACTCCAGGCGGTATAGTTGGGATTATTATCTTTTTGATCTCTAAATCCTCAGCTATGAAGGGAGCAAACATCGGACCGGAGCCACCATGGGCTATTAGGGAGAACTCTCTGGGGTCATAACCTTTCTGAACCGATATCAGTCTTATTGCATTTGCTGCATTTTCATTTGCAATCTTAACAATTCCCTCAGCGGCTTCCTCAACTGAGATATTGTAGTAGTCAGCTATTCTCTTCACAGCCTTTACAGCCAGATCCCTGTATATCCTCATCTCACCACCAAGAAGATATTTCGGATTAATTAGGCCGTTTATTGCATATGCATCAGTAACCGTCGGTTCTTCTCCACCTTTTCCATAGCATGCAGGTCCTGGATCAGCGCCCATCGCTTTAGGGCCTACTCGGAGATTTCCAACTTCATCAATCCATGCTATGCTCGTCCCGCCGTTACCCACTTCCTCAATCTCGATTACTGGAACTTTCACTGGATAGCCAGGATTGAATTTATCACGCCCGACAAAGTATTCGCTGTGAACCTTTGGCGTCAGGTTCTCCACAAGACTGGCCTTTGTAGTTGTACTGCCTCCATCAAGGATTATCACGTTTCTTTCATTCAGCAACTCAGCTATGGCTATACCTCCAATAACCCCTGCAATAGGCCCGGACTCTATTGAATATATCGGGAATTCCTTAACAAAATCAAAAGAGGCCATTCCTCCATTGGATAGCATGGAAAAGAAAGAACCCGTGTACCCCATACCTCGAATTTCCCGCTCAAGTATCGAAAGGTAGCGAGTCATCTTAGGTTTGACAAATGCGTTGAGAACTGCCGTGCTGGTGCGCTCATACTCTCCCCACTCTCTGGTGATTTCATGGGCGAGTGTTACAGACACGTCCTCCCTGCCTTCCTCCTTCAGAATCTCCTTGACTATTTCACCGGCTTTAATTTCATGAGAGGGATTTGCATATGAATTAAGGAAACTTACACATATTGATTCTACACCCTCTTTAAGGAGTCTTTTTACGGCTTTTCTTACTTCATCTGCATTTAATGGTTTAAATTCAGTGCCATCGCCGAGAATTCTCTCATCAATTTCAATGCTCAGGTATCTTGGAACAAATGGCTCAGGCTTTTTGTATCTGAAATTATACATATCCCTCCTATTTGCCCTCTGCAATTCCAAAATATCCCTGTGACCCCAAGTAGTCAGCAGGCCAACTTTGGCACCATCCCTTGTTATAATAGAATTTATAACGAGAGTTTGGCCATGTATGACCATGCTAACCGTGGACATGTCCAGCTTGCTCTTTTTCACGGTATTTAGAACTCCTACCGATGGCTCAGATGGCGTAGTTTCTCCTTTTACCCAAACAAAATCGCCGCTTTCATCGTTATACCCAACTAAATCTGTGAAAGCACCACCGATATCAACACCTAATCTATATCCCATGATTTCGCCTCCTTTTTTGTTTAAATTTTTCATGTAGTATACCTAAATTAAGTACAAATATGAAAATATATCAACAATATTTAAATATTTTTGGGCAATATTTAACTTTAAGAGATGAAAGAAGTTTAGCAAATGTATTCATTGAAGTCAAATTTATGTATCTAACTGAGTTAAAACTTAACACATAAACCTTTTATGTAATCAAATTTGACAAGAATTTGAAATTTAAATAGGAGGGAGATAGGTATGGTTGAGGTATTAAATTTTAACGAAAAATGGGAAAAAAGTCTCGGAGAGGCAATGAAGATTCTCGATGTGAATGCAAAAATTCAAGTTGGAATCCTTACAATACCCCCACATGCCAGACTTCCAGAGAATGGATTCAGCATTCATAAGGAACATCACGAGTTTGCTTATGTTATCGAAGGTGAGGTTACATTAGTGACAGATAAAGGGGAGTTCCCTGCCAAAAATGGGGAATTCGTATATAATGAACCCAATACTCCTCATTATACTGTGAATAAAACAGAGAAACCTGCTAAAGTCCTGTGGATGCTTGTTGAAGTTTAAGTTTTAAATTTATTATTAAATTAAAAGAGAAATCAAAACTCCCTCTCAACCAAAAACTCTGCTAAGAGCTCTAAATCTTTCCGAGCTTCACTCTCTGGGAGGACTTTAAGAGCTTCATTTGCTTCTTTCACAAGATTTTTTGCATATTCTGCCGCATAGTCTATACTACCATACTTCCTGAGGAGCTCGATAGCTTTCTGGACCTCTGTCTTAACATCATCATGAATAAGCGCATCATCCCTGGCATCTCCAGCATACTTTCCAAAGACCTTCATGAATTGAGCTTTGTCCTCTTCATTTGCATTGTCAAAGAAGTGGCTTACTATCAGGGTTTTCTTCCCCTTTCGTATGTCACTCCCAACGGGCTTTCCGAGCTTCTTTTCATCAGCTACAAGATCTAATACATCATCCCATATCTGGAAAGCTATGCCAACATTCCTTCCCCATTTTGACAAAGCTTGAATATATTCCTCATTATCAGTTCCAACAATTGCCCCAATTGTTGCCGAACCATCAAAGAGTGCCCCTGTTTTTCCGCTTATCATCTTGAGATACTCTTCAACTGTTACTTCTTTCTTTGTTTCAAACTCAATATCCATTGCCTGTCCCTCGCAGAGTTCGTTTGAAGTCCTTGCCATGACATCAAGGATTCTGACGACCTTCGAAGATTCTACTGGCGTTTTTGCTATGGCCTCAAAAACCTTTGAGAAGAGCAAATCACCAGCTAAAATTGCCATGTTCACTCCCCAGACTTTGTGAACAGTCGGTCTTCCCCTACGAAGCTCGTCCATATCCATTATATCATCATGAACAAGGGAATAGTTATGAAGGAGTTCAACAGCAGCAGCAGGATAGAGTGCCTTTTCAGGATTGCCTCCAGCAGCCTCAGCCGCTCTCAGGACGACGAATGGCCTTACTCGTTTTCCTCCAGCGAGCGGATAGTGCCTTACCGCATCATACAGCTTTTTAGGTTCTTTTTCAGGGATAAGCTCAAATATGACGTTATCAACAGCCATTGCCTGTTCCTTTATCCGTTTGAAGAGCTCATCAAACTTCTTCATTATACCACCTCACATTATTTCCACAGTGTAACCATTTCTTGATACAAAGACATCTTTTCCTATTAAATAACCTTCCTCTTCTGCAAGCTCAGCGTAGTGGGTGAGCATTCTGAAGTCACCATGGGCTGGAACGATGTTCTCGGGATTAAGTATTCTGAGGAGATAGCGGTGATCCTCTCTCGATGCATGGCCAGATACATGCAAATCTTTAATCATTCTCACGCCTTTCATTTTAAGCTTTGTCTCCAGTGCATATCTCTGGGCTACGTTAAGAGGATTTGGTATGACCCCCGCAGAGAACACGACAGTATCATCTTTACCAATATTATAGAGCTCCCCGTTAGCCATTCTCGTTAGAACCGCTCCCGGTTCACCCTGATGACCGGTAACTACCAGCAAATAATTCTCTCTCGCTGCAGAGACCTCTTTGAGAACCTTTTTGATAGCATTTGGGCTCCTTAAAACTCTTGAGCCCTTCATTTTGATCAGACCGAGCTGTTTGGCCATTCCTGTGTACTTTGCAAGCGAGCGGCCTATTAACACAGCTTGCCTCCCCATAGCGTTTGAAACTTCAATCAATTCCTGAAGGCGAGCAATGTGGCTGGCAAAGGTCGTGGCTATCAGTCCTTTCTCCTCCATTCCTTCATAAAGGAAGAAATCCTCAAGGAGCATCTTTGCAACAGCTTCACTTGGTGTCTTTGTCGGCTGAGCAACACGGGTGGATTCGGGAATCAAGACCTTAACTCCCTCCTGTCCGAGTTCTTTCAGGCGTTTATAATCGGGTCTCTCTCCAAGAGGATTGTTGTTGTCAAATTTATAGTCACATGCATAGATGACAGCTCCTTCAGGAGTGTGAACAACGACGATTGCTGACTGAGGAATCGAGTGTGTTATCTGAACAAATTCAATTGCAAGATTCTCACTTACCTGCACAATTTCACCATAGTGAGTTTCGTACATTGGATTCTTAACCTCAAAATACTGCTCGCTTTTAACCTCGCTTTTTGCGAGTTTTATTGTATAGGGAGTCCCATAGATTGGCACATCTGGATAGTGTGGGGCAAGTTTTGCCACCGCTCCTATATGGTCAAGATGGCCGTGAGAAAATGCTATCGCAACAACTTTCTTATCCCTAATGGCCTTATCATCGGGTATTGCTCCAAGCTTCTGAAGTTCCTTCGTAGGAAAATGCTGAATGCTAACATCCTCATGGATTAAAACCCTATCTAGTCTAATTCCCATATCAATTATAACAACCTCTCCATTATATTCAACGGCTGTCATGTTCTTGCCTACTTCCTCGTAACCGCTAAGCGTGTGGATTTTTATCATGTCTATTCCTCCTTACGCCCCCAGGCCTCTCCTGAGGCGTGGGGCTGCGTTGGTCTTAGTTGTGGGCAGGGGTTTAAAAAGGTGTGCATTACTTTTCCTCGGTTATTTCAAATATTGAAATTTCACTCCAAGGGATGTATTTTAAAATATTCCTAACTTTGAGCCCATCTCTTTCTACTGAAGCTATGACTACCACATTCTTATCAGAATAAAATGGAACCAAAAACCCCTCAATGATTCTACCGTTTTTTAAAGTCACTTTGGATTTGGGAAGAGCAATGTTTTTGGAGAATACTAATAGGTACTTCACTCTAGATATCATTAACCCTTTGTTAAAGTTGTAGGATCTGTAAAGATATCCCAAATAAAGAATGAATATGAAAACCTATTGTATACAAATGAGAAGAGTCACCAGAGTCAAGATACAATGCATACTGACCCAAGATATACATGCCGCTAGTGACTATAACAGAAACTATTCCCAAAAACATGAAAGTATCAAATAGCATTATGAAAAGGCGATCCTTAAAAGAAAGTAGTTTTTCCGTAGACAAGGTGAGTGTAGTATTCCGAAAATAACCTATTGCCATTAACCACGTAAGAAGCAATATCATACTCAGATTCATGAGAAACGCCATTCCATTACTTCCATTGTCCTTTATAAAGAGCTCATCTAGAATATCACCCTGGCCGATATTTAAGCTCGAAATCATCCATTTCAGTAAGAAATAGAACAATACAAAGCCCCCTATTACAGCTAGAGCCAATATACCTCTTTCCCGTGTTTTTGGTTTACCAAGCAAAACTGATTCCGACTCTCTTTCTATAATCTCGTTTATCTTGTGACAAAAGATCGAAGATCTAAAAAGAGATCCCCTAAAAATTTTTTCAGGGGATTTTATAGTGTCCTTGTATAAACCATATAATGCCACAAAAGCTATTACTATCTGAGAAATTTCAACAAATGGAAAACTCACCTTTTCACCTCCTGCTCTTTAAATAGGCCGGCAGGTCAATCCTCTGCTCAAGCCACTCCCTCGTGAAGTCTGTAATCACGAGCGGAACCTTCCTCAGATCCTCGACGTTTCTTGCCCCGACGAGGAACATCGCGTTTCTGAGCTCCTCGATGTAGCGCTGGAGGACTTTGATTACGCCATCGACGTTGCCCTTCACAGCTGGCTTGAGGAGCGGCAATGCAACGCCGGCGAAGGTTGCACCCATCGCCAAGGCCTTCGCCATAGTTATCCCGTCGCGCATTCCGCCGGTGGCTATAATCGGCAGGTCGGTGGCGTAGCGAACCTCGGCGACGCTTACCGCTGTCCTTATTCCCCAGTCCCAGAACCTGAGGGCGAGGTTCCTGCCCATCTCATCCTTTGCCCTGTAGTACTCAACGCCGCTCCAGCTCGTCCCACCGAGGCCGCCAACGTCGATACCGTCTATACCGATGCTCTCAAGCCTCACCGCGACCTCCATCGAAACGCCGGCGCCGGTTTCCTTCGCTATTATCGGGTAGGGAAACTCGGCCTTGAGTTCCGCTAAAGCCTTCAAAACGCCCCTGTACTGCGTATCACCCTCCGGCTGAACGCTCTCCTGGAGCGGGTTCATGTGTATCGCCAGAGCATCCGCCTGAATGGTCTCGACGGCCTTTAGGGCCTCCTCAAGGCCGTATCTGCCGGGCATCGTCTCGGCGAACTGGGGGGCGCCGAGATTGCCAACGAGGAAAACATCGGGCGCAACATCGCGAACGTAGTAGCTCTCCCATGTTTCGGGCTTCCTTATCATCGCCCTCTGACTCCCAACGCCCATCGGTATGTTCAGCTCCTGGGCGGCCTTTGCTAAGGTCTTGTTTATTTTTCCGGCCAGCTGGGAGCCCCTCGTCCCGCCGGTCATTCCGGCTATGAAAATCGGATAGTCGAACTTCCGTCCGAGAAACTCGACGCTCAGGTCTATTTCCTCCTTGTCTATCTCGGGAAGGCTCATGTGGACGAAGTGTATATCTTCAAAACCGTTGGAAACGTGGGCCTGAACGTTTCTCTTCAAGCAGTGCTCGATGTGCTCAAACTTCCTGATGATCGTGAGTTCCTCCTTATCAAAAGCCTCCATTTCAACCACCGAAGAGAGAATGGAGCCGAAGGTTAAGAGGTTTTTGGAGCGCAACTCGGGGGTCAACCCCGGCAACGCTTATATACATCAACGTAGGATTTGGTATATTACGGTTTATTTCACGGAGGAATGAAAAAATGTCAATATCATCTGAGCGAAATTGTGGGGACGTCCTGATCATCGACCTAACGAGGGAGAAGGTCGTCAAACGGGAAGTTTCGGCCGAGACCGTGAAGCGGTATCTCGGGGGAAGGGGGTTCAACTCAAAGGCCCTCTTCGACATGGTACCCGGGGGAATAGAGCCCCTGAGCCCGGAGAACGTTCTCGCACTGGGCAACGGAACCTTCGCGGGAACGGCACTTCCGATGACGAGCAGGCTTCATATAAGCACCCTCTCGCCGCTTTCTGGCATCCTCGGGGACGGGAACGCCGGCGGCGAGTTCTCGGCGATGCTGAAGTTCGCCGGCTACGAGCAGATAATCGTGACCGGAAGGGCCAAAAAACCGAAGTACGTCTTCATCGAGGACGACGAGGTTGAGATAAGGGACGCGGAGGAGCTCTGGGGTCTGACCACAGGTGAGACCGTGGACTGGCTGAGGGACGAGCACGGCGATGAGGTGAGCGTTGCGGGGATAGGACCAGCCGGAGAGAACCTCGTGCGCTTCGCCACGACGATGGTTGACAAGTACCACTCCGGGGCGAGGGGAAGTGGAGCAGTGTGGGGCTCCAAGAACCTCAAGGCTATAGCGGTTGTAGGGACGAAGGAAGTCGAACCCGCCGATCCAGAGAGGTTCTACGAAATGGCTAAAGAAGATATCGAGTACTTCAACCGCAACGAGTTCGTCAAGAGGATTTACTCGGTCATCGGGACCCACTACGGGCTGATACAGTGGTACCCGAGCTGGAAGTACTTCCAGGTTCCTCTCAGCGCGGAGGAGCTGCCGATCGGGTTAAGGCCGCAGGATCTGGCAGAGTACGAGGTCGGGAGAACCCAGTGCTTCTCCTGTCCTCTCGCCTGCAAGGACGTTTACTACCTGCCGAGCACGGGCGAATACGGGACGGCGAGCGAGTTCGAGTCGATATACGCCCTCGGGAGCAACAACTGCATAACCGACACCGAGGCGATCCTGCGGATGGAGCACATGGCGGATGAGTACGGGATGGACGTGATGACGCTCGGAGACACGATAGCCCTCGCGAGGCTCCTCCACGAGAAGGGAATCCTGAGCGGGGAGGATGTGAAGGGCCTTTCGCTTGAGTGGGGTGACGCAGAGGGACAGATCCAACTCATCGAGATGACCGCTTATAGAAAGGGCTTCGGGAA
>JAMOPD010000386.1 GCA_027064745.1 Thermococcaceae archaeon | reverse complement strand
GCTCCAAGGACGGGAGGAGGAACGAACATACACATGGCGATGGGACACCCATATGGCAACGCCCTCTGGAGAAAGCCGATGAGCACTGGAAGGAGGATCGCTCTTGAAATTAAGAGGGCTGTTGAGTTAGATGAGCTTGAGAAGGTTGTTACATGAGGTGATGCTCATGAAGTGGAAGGCCAGGATTATCGTTCGCTTAAAGGAAGGATTGAACGATCCTGAAGGGAGAGTTATTGGAAAGGCACTCAAAAATTTGGGCTATAAAATTGACGAGCTGAAAGTTCCAAAGTACTTCGAGGTTGTCTTTGAGAGCGATGAGCCGGAGAAGGAAGTGGAAGAGATGTGCAAACGCCTGCTCGCGAACCCTGTGATACATACCTATGAATACGAGATAGAGTCTTTGGGTGAGTGACATGCCCAAATTCGCTGTTATAGTGTTTCCTGGGACAAACTGCGACTTTGAGACCGTCAGCGCCATAAAAAAAGCAGGGGGTAAAGCGGAGCGCGTTTGGTACAAACAAAGCCTCAAAGACTTTGACGGCGTTGTTTTGCCCGGTGGTTTCAGCTATGCCGATTATTTGAGAGCAGGGGCAATAAGCGCGAGGGCAGAGATAATGGAAGAGGTCAAAGCTCTCGCCGGTGAAGGCAAACCGGTTTTAGGAATTTGCAATGGCTTTCAAGTTTTAACCGAGAGTGGGCTTTTGTCCGGAGCACTGAGACCTAACAAAATCCCAAGATTCCTGTGCAGGTGGGTTTACCTTAAAGTCAGCGACACTCAAACCGCGTTTACCCAATTCTATGAAGAAGGGGAAGTCATTAGAATGCCAATAGCCCATGCTGAAGGCAATTACTACGCTGATGACTTGAGTAAAGTAAAGATAGCCTTCCAGTACAGCGATGAAAAAGGCAGCATAGTGGAGGAGGCGAATCCAAACGGCTCGCTTTTGAACATAGCGGGAATAAGCAATGAAAAGGGCAACGTTTTGGGAATGATGCCCCATCCGGAGAGGGCGAGCGATAAATGGCTTGGAAGTGAGGATGGGCTAAAGGTGTTCAAATCGATGGTGGAGTATGCTAAGAGGTGATTCTCATGTTCCCTCACGAAGAGAAGCTGATCAAGGAAAGGCTCGGCAGAGAGCCGAACGAAGTTGAAAATGCCATGCTTGAAGTAATGTGGAGCGAGCATGCATCATACAAGTCGAGCAGGAAGTGGCTAAAGCTTCTACCCACTAAGAACGAGCACGTAATTCTGGGCCCCGGAGAAGACGCTGGTGTTGTAAAGTTCGATGAGAACACCGCCATAGTTGTTGGAATAGAGAGTCACAACCATCCCTCGGCTGTTGAGCCCTACGGCGGAGCGGCCACAGGCATTGGCGGAATTGTGAGGGATATACTCTGTATGGGCGCTCGTCCCATAGCTTTGCTCGACCCTATACGCTTCGGGCCCCTTGAGAAGGAGCGCAACCGCTATCTCTTCGAGTATGTCGTTAAGGGGATAGCTGATTATGGGAATAGAATCGGTGTTCCAACAGTTGGTGGGGAAACGGAATTTGATGAAAGCCTTGACAGCTACACACTTGTGAATGTGGCATGCATAGGCTTAATGAGTCCCGAGGAACTGGTGCACAGCTATGTTGAGGAGAGCGGACTTCTCCTGGTTTTGGTGGGAAACAAAACGGGAAGAGATGGAATTCATGGAGTTACATTTGCGAGCGAAGAGCTAAGCGAGAATGCAGATCGCTCCGCGGTGCAAATTCCCGACCCATTCACGGAGAAACTTTTGATTGAGGCAACCCTTGAGGCACTGAAGACGGGCAAAGTTAAGGCACTTAAAGACCTTGGCGGCGGTGGATTGACGTGCGCTTCATCGGAGATGGCCGGGAAGAAAGGCTTCGGTGCAATAATTTACGCCGATAGAGTACCACAAAGAGAGCCAAACATGAACCCCATGGAAGTCATGATTTCAGAGAGCCAGGAGAGAATGCTCTTTGCAGTGAGGAAGGAGGACTTAAATGAAATCACAAAAATTTTTGAGAAGTATGAGCTTGAATGGGTTGTGGTTGGGGAAACCATAGAGAAGCCCCGCTACATCGTCTATTGGGGCGATGAGAAGATAGCAGATTTGCCAATAGACCTTCTGGCAGATGTTCCCACAATAGAGTGGGAAGCTAAGCCCTATAGCATTGAAAAAGAGGTAAAAACGCCGGAAATAAGCGTTGAAGAAGCTCTCATTAGGGTTCTCTCAAGTCCAAATATAATAGACAAGGAGTGGGTGTATAGACAGTATGACCACGAAGTCCAGGGGAGGACTGTCCTAAAGCCCGGCTTGGATGCGGCGGTTTTAAAGATAAACGATGAGTATGGACTGGCTTTTGTGAGCGATGGAAATCCCTCCTACTCGTACCTAAACCCATGCCACGGAGCCATGAGTGCCGTAGCTGAGGCTGTGAGAAATCTGGTGAGTGTGGGAGCGAAGCCTTTAGCATTAGTGGACAATCTAAACTTCGCATCTCCAGAAAGGCCCGAAGTTTACTGGAGCTTCATAGAGACCATTAAGGGCTTGAGGGATGCCGCTAAAGCCTTTGACTTAGCTTATGTAAGCGGGAACGTGAGTTTTTACAACGAAGTCGGCAACAAACCGATAAAGCCAACCCCCGTTGTAGCTGCCCTCGGTAGAGTGAAGCTCGAAAACATCACAACAATGGACTTCAAGAGCGAAGGTGAGATGATAGGGATAGTTGGAATAACGAAGAAAGAGCTCGGCGGAAGTGAGCTCTACCGCGTTCTTGGCATTGATGGAGGAGTTGCTCCAAAGGTTGAGCTTGAGAGGGAGAAGAAGAACGCAGAGGGCATTTTAAAGGCAATAGAACTCGGTTTGGTGAAAGCGGTTCACGATGTGAGCAAAGGTGGAATAGCGGTGGCATTGATGGAGATGGCTCTCGCTGGGGGGGTGGGCTTTGAAGTTGACATAAATAAAGTTCCAGTGAAAGGGGAGCTCTCCCCGGTGGAAGTGCTCTTTTCAGAAAGCCAAGCTCGCTTTATAGTCAGCTTTAACAAGGAAGACCTCGAAAAGCTCAGAGAGCTGTTTGACGAATTTGCAGTGATAGGGGAAGTAAAAGGAAAAATCCTACTCTTTAAGAACAAGGAGGAAGAATTAGCAAGATTAAGCTTGGAAAAAGCCCAGGAGTTTTACAATTCACTCCCGAAGCTTTTGGGGGAAGAGGAATGAGGATAGGTACCTACGCTTCTCACTCTGCCCTTCAGATTCTCAAAGGAGCTAAGGATGAAGGCTTTAAAACGGTCGCTTTTGGAAGGGAGAGAGTTAAGCCGCTCTACACAAAATACTTCCCAGTTGCCGATGAGTTTTTAGTTGGTGAATATCCCGAGAGAGAGCTTTTAGAAAGGGGGGTTATAGTAATCCCGACTGGCTCATTTGTAGCTCATTTGGGCATTGAAAGGGTTGAATCCATGAAAGTCCCGTACTACGGTAACAAAGCTGTCCTTAGGTGGGAGAGCGATAGGAGTTTAGAGAGAAAATGGCTCCAAAAGGCCAATCTTAAGGTTCCAAGAGTTTATGAAGACCCAGACGACATAGATAAGCCCGTCATCGTGAAGTTTCACGGTGCTAAAGGTGGTAAAGGCTACTTCTTGGCCAAAGATTCGAGAGACTTTTGGAGGAAGGCAGGCATTAACAGCAAGGAGGACCTCAAAGATGTGCAGATTCAGGAGTATATCCTTGGAGTTCCGGTTTATCCCCACTACTTTTACTCAAAACTCAACGGTGAGCTTGAGCTGATGAGTGTTGATAGACGATACGAGAGCAACGTAGATGCAATAGGTAGAATTCCAGCTAAGGAACAGCTTGAACTTAGCCTGAGCACAAACTACACGGTAATAGGCAACATCCCGCTTGTTCTAAGGGAGAGTTTGCTAATGGATGTTATTGAAGCCGGCGAGCAGATTGTTAAGGCCGCAGAAGGACTTATGGGAGGCATCTGGGGGCCTTTCTGCCTCGAAGGTGTCTTTACCGAAGAACTTGAGTTTGTCGTCTTTGAGATTTCCGCTAGAATAGTCGCGGGGACGAATCCATTCGTTAACGGTTCGCCATACACTTGGCTCCGCTATGATTTCCCCATGAGCACGGGGCGGAGAATTGCGAGGGAAATAAAGCAGGCTATAGAGGAAGATAGGCTGGATGATATTTTGACATAAACATGATAAATAGCCTTATAAATGGTTAAATTTTATGCAGAAAGGTGATTGTCATGTGGGAGAGCTTCATAGATGAAAAGGTAAATGAAGTTAGGGTTAGGGAAAAGGTAG
>JAMOPD010000385.1 GCA_027064745.1 Thermococcaceae archaeon | reverse complement strand
TAAGGGGCTGCAAGGGCTGTGAAAATCAACATGAACAGGAGGAACAGACCAAGTAGTCCTCCTTTCTGTCTCCTGAATTCGGACCAAAAGTCTAAAAGGCTCGCTTTTACATCTACCCATCTCATCTTTCATCACCTCATGTCTTCTGGGATGCACCAACTTTAACTCTCGGATCGAGATATCCGTAGAGTAGGTCAGCGAGTATCATTGCAAACAGATAGAGCAGTGTTGTTACGAAGGTAATTCCCATAACAAGTCTAACGTCGTTCTGTTGAAGTGCCGTCCAGTAGAGCCTTCCCATGCCTGGCCAGTTGAAAACGCTCTCCGTAATTATTGCACCACCAATTGAACCGAGTAGGGCAAAGATTGTCATCGTTATGATTGGCGGTGCGGCTGCCCTCAAAGCATGACCATAGATGACCTTTCTCTCGGGGACACCCTTAGCTCTGGCAGCCATAATGAAGTCCTCCTGCATTGTTCCTATCATGATGTTTCTTGTTGTCCATGCCCATCCTCCAAAGAGCACGAATACTATCGTACCGACAGGAAGGATCATGTGGTAAAGAATGTCAAAATAGTACGCAACTCCTGTCTTTGGTGGGATTGATGTCATGCCTGAACCGGGGAACCAGCCGAGCTTGAAGGAGAATATGAGGATGGCAAGCATTCCGAACCACCACATTGGAATACTACTCGTAACCATAGCAACTATTGAAATTGCTTTGTCGAATGCACTCCCTGCAATCTGAGCCGCTTTAACACCGAGGAGAATTCCAAGGAAGATGACTATTATCTGGGCTGTTGTGAAGAGCAGGATTGTTCTTGGAACTGCTGCCATAATAATTTTAGCAATGTTTGTTTCTCCAAATATCGGGTTTCTAGTCTGACCAAAATTTAATGTTAATGTATCCTTGGTTCTTTCTAAAACACGAACCCAAAAGGGTTTATCCAATCCATACATCTTTAATCTTCTATTATATTCGCGCTCATACCACTCATGATATTTTTGAGGGTCTTTACTAAGCGCCTGAGCAAGCTGAGGATTACCTCTTAAATACAAACCGATTTCTTCATTGATGCTTGATTTAATGTCTTGTTCTGCCACTTTTGTAAAAAGCACCGAGACCAGTAGAGTTACCAACATAAGCACCAGTATAGCATTTAAGACTCTAAATGCAAGGTAGCGTCCGTATCCCAAACCTCACACCTCCTGTGTATAGATATGTTCATTTGAGGATTTTTTTAAGCCATCAACATTTTCAGTCATGTAAAACTTTTATATATTTTTCTGTTCTTGTGGTGATACTGTGAGGATAGTTAACAGCTCGTTTAATGGTTGCACTGAATCCCACCGGTTCCCCTGGCAGTATGTTTGCGGTTTGACAAAAAAGGAGCTTGTGTAATAAAAACCTGAAAAAACCATGCAACCATCTTTAAAACCGAGAACAGCTTAGAATATAAAGAAAAAGGAAAAACTAAGACCAAAACTTCACTTTCTTCTTCTGAGGAGGAGTGGGATTAGTGCGAGTCCTATTAATGCTGCTGGACCGCAAGTCTTGCCACCAGTAGTTGAAGTGGAAGTTGAGGTAGATGACGCACTGCTACTTGATGAACTTGCCGTGGCACTTGAGGAGCTGCTTGAGCTTGTCGGGCTCTGAGTTGGTGTCGGTTTGATGACTATTATTGTCTTCTTCTGTGTGAATGAGACTACTCCTTTCATGAGGCCGCCTTTGACGTAAATAACGTACTTTCCGCCTTCAAGTTTCTCTGTCTCTGAGCCGGGAATTGTGAATTCAAAGAGACCGTTCTGGGTGAGCTTGGCTTCACCGCTGTAGAGTAGATCACCGGCTTCGTTTCTGAGTTCTACTGTAACAAATCCTCTGTTAGCTGGTTGAGTACCTTCAACTGGATACTGAACAACCATGTCTGCTTTAACGGTAACTTTGAGGTCATTTCCAGCAGTAACTGTTGTTGGAATCTCAAGACCAGCGAGCTGGAGTTTGGCGAGGAGGAGTTTGTTCTTCCAGTAGTCAAGGGTGAATGGATAGGTCGGATCTCTGAATGCTTTGAGTGTGATGAACATTTTGTCTGGGTCGTATTTGTCTATGTAGAATGGTCCGTTGCTTACGACGAGGTGGCCGTGCTCGTCTGCCCACTTGATGAGGGCTGCGTAACCAGCTGTCGGATCGCTAACTTCTGACTTGATGGCTTTCGGAACTGCCTTCTCCGCCTCAAGCTTCTCGATAACCTTCTTTAAGTCGGCAACATGGTCTTTAACGAGTAAGTCAAGCTGGGCAATGTTCTCACTCGACTGACTGAATGAATACTGCTGTGAAACTCCATAGTCTGAGCCGTGAGCTATTAACTCACCCATAGCATAGTAAAGCTGCCATGGTAAGGACGGGAACCAGACGTTGTTGGCTGCCGTAACGTCGTCAGCAATCGGGTGAGTGTTATCTGTATAGACAACGTAAGTGTCTTCATCAACGAAGACAAATCCCTTAACAAGCTTGAGGGTCTCGCCGATAGCCCCGGCAACCTTGTCATCATAGTATGGATCGTTCTCACCATCTCTGTAAGCCCACATATAGTAGAATGCTATGTCATACTTGAGGTCTGTCATGCTCATTGACTCTCCATCATGCCAGTTGCTCCACTTGCACGTGTAAGTAATTTTAGCCTTTGCATGCTCGCCTGCGTGAGCAGCAATCCAACCTTGGGTCTGGTTGTAAACGACAGCATCATTCGGAACTGTGAAGTTGCCTCTCTCAACCTTATAATCACATCTCACAGGAATGTAGGTTCCGGTTGAGAGGTCTGTGTACATGCCCGGATCTGAGACTACCCTCCAGATGGCGTTGGAGTAAACGTCATCAAGACCACCAACTGGATTGAATGCACTCATGAAGAGCGAGCCAGCTGATGAGTATTCAGCAACGTTAAGCTTCTTGTCAGGAGTTTCGGCGGTTATAAGTCCCCATCTGCTCCATAGACCGCTTGAAACATCCCTGGCTATGGCCTTGACCCTCTCTTTGTTGACTGGGAAGTACTCCCACTGTTCGGCGATGAAGACTCTGACTGAGTCCATCACTGCGAGCCCCATGCTTATCTTCTGGAGGTCCCAGTAGTGTGCCACATCTCCCTCTTTGAGCTCGTAGGTCTTGTTGTTGACTGTAACCTTGTTGAGGACGGCGAGTTTGGTGACTTCCTCAACTGTCCAGTCATAAATCTCCTTAAGCTTGTCTGGCGTGTTGTAGTACTGGAGGTTGAGCTTCTCTATAGCAGCCTCCGGGCCGCCGATGTAGTCGACGAACTCTTTAACTGTAGTTACTTTGGTTCCTTCTGGGTAAGTGTTGGTGTTTCCGTTGAATGGGATCCATCCGTAGTACCAAGCGGCGTTGAAGAATGCAACATAATCATCAGGCCACTTGACGTTCGCAGTGCTAACCCAACCACCAGTGTATAAATTCCACTCATAATTCTTAGGATCAGTACCCCAGACAAGGCCTCCCGCCTTTCTCCTGTCAAGAACCATCCTGTCAACCTTGAAGCCCGCATACTTCTCGAGGAGGTGTGCAATGTAAAGACCTTCCTCCTTTCTCTCATCCTCAGTTCTTATAATGAACTTAACTGTAATCGGCTTGCCGTTGAAGTACCAATATTCGTTACCATCCTCAGCCTTCTTCTTTTCAACTTTATAACCATCTTTAGCGAGCGCATCAGCGGCCTTCTTCATAGCCTCATCTATCATCTTCTGAGCTTTCTGGATGTCTGCAGCACCTGTCATTCCGAGGGCTTTGTAAACGGGCTCAAAGTATTGGTCTGCACCTGTGCTCGGTCTTATTGGGCCGAACATCGGAGCACCTGAACCCTGGAGAATGTTCTGGACAATATACTGCCTGCTTATAAGCCAGTTGAGGGCAAACCTTATCTCCTTAATAGCGAACGGGTTGAAGTACTTCTCGTTTCCAACTGTAACGAGGTATGGGTTTCCGGGGTCGTGGTATATGTTTATGGTGATTTCCCAATAACCGCTTGCAGTCTTTATAAGTTTGAGGTTCTTCTTAACATCTGCAGGTAAATCCTTGAAGGTAGCTCCGCCAACAGCATGGAGGAAAATGTCAAGATTCCCCTTTGCAACATCTGTAATTGCTGATTCCTGATTAGTCCTGGTGCTGATGTAGACAACGTCTGCTGCAGGACCCTGCTTGGCTGCCGCAAGTGGCGACAGCAACATTACAAAAACAAACAATAAAGCCAAAATTTCGGCTTTTCTCATTCTCTAGCCTCCTTTAACTTTTATACTTCATACAATACTGTAATGCATAGTGTATAATGGCATAAAATTATACATCTAAAGCCCTTTTAAGAGTTACGTTGTTGTAAAAGTAACAGAGAAAAATACGCAAATATTCCAGTAAATAGGCTTCATCGGGGTTTACAGATGTTAATAACAGCAATGCGACATAAATATGTCTATGAACGGGTAAATGTGTATGTATCGGGTGTTATATTAAATTATGACTACGATAAATAACGTAGAAATCCGAAAAAATCATCTCCGTTCTGATATGATTTTCAAACCATGATTTCACATAATCAAAAACCTTAAAATGGACCTTTCTGAAGGTTCATTCGGGCACTTATGGAAGAGCTCGTTATACATGGCAGGTTTATACTGGATGGTGAAGTAGTAACTGGTTACATTGGAATATCGAATGGAAAAATAAGCAGGCTCTCTAAAACTCCACTCTCAGGGGAGAAAAGGATAAAACTTAAATCCCACGAAATACTCCTCCCGGGAATGATAGATGTGCATGTGCACCTCAGGGATTTCAATCAGAAGAAAAAGGAGACAGTTGAAAGCGGAACGAAAGCCGCTCTTCATGGAGGTATAACAACCGTTTTTGATATGCCAAACACGGATCCTCTGGTTATGGATAAGGGAACCTTCAAAAAAAGAGCAGAGCTTTTCAGGAGGAAATCGTACGCTGACTATGCACTTGGATTCCTGATTGCAGGAAACTGTAAGGAGGTACAGCAAGTGGAGGCTGACTTTTACAAAAGCTTTATGGGAGCTTCGACGGGAGGTATATACTCTAAAAACTTCATAGAGGATTATTCATGTGCAAAAAGGAGGTTAAGCGTTCATGCAGAGGATTTTACGCTGATTCAGAAGTTCCCTGAGAGGCCCAATATCGTTGAGGAGATGGCAATAAAAAGAGCACTTCATGTCGCAAAAAGCCTTAAAAAAGCCCTTCACATTTGCCATGTCTCAACAGCGGGTGGACTTCAGAACATACTTGACTCAGCACTATCATGGGTTAGTTTTGAGGTAACGGCTCATCATCTTTTCCTCACAAAAGAGGATTATAAGAAAAACAAACTCCTCAAGGTTTATCCACCGTTAAGGAGCGAAAAAGATGTTAGTTTCCTGTGGAAAAATCTGGATAAAATTCCTGTAATAGCCAGTGATCACGCCCCCCATACAATGGAGGATAAGGAAAATGGCGCTGCAGGTATTCCTGGACTGGAAACAGAGCTGGCGTTACTCTTGGATGCATATAACAGAGGGCTAATAGGTTTGTGGGATATAGTGAAGAAGACATCAGTGAATCCCGCAAAAATTTTCGGGATAAAGAATAAAGGGTTCGACATCGGAAAGGATGCTGATTTGATTGTTGTGGATTTAAAGGAGGAATGGAAGGTTAAACCTGAAGAGTTCTACACCAAAGCTAAATGGAGTCCATGGGAAGGTAGAAAACTGAGGGGAAAGGTTAGAATGACTCTGCTAAGGGGAGAGGTTGTTATGGAGGAAGATGAAATCATAGGAAAGCCAAAGGGGGTTCGGATCAATGCTCAGGAGGGTTAGGATAAAGGATGTTAGAACTGTTGCAGAAGGAATAAAAGCATTCTACTTTGAGGAAGGACTGAAATTCATCCCAGGGCAGTTCATAATGCTATGGCTTCCTGGGATAGGGGAAAAGCCATTCAGCTTAGCTGG
Organism: Thermococcaceae archaeon; assembly: GCA_027064745.1. Lineage (GTDB taxonomy): Archaea > Methanobacteriota_B > Thermococci > Thermococcales > Thermococcaceae > Thermococcus. The sequence goes on along the minus strand of JAMOPD010000385.1, from coordinate 74 downwards.
AGATAATGCGATTATAGTGAAAAAAGTTGGCCCATTCACTTCAACTCTTTTCAACATTAAGGCGGGAGATTATG
>JAMOPD010000384.1 GCA_027064745.1 Thermococcaceae archaeon | reverse complement strand
ACTTCCTAGAATCAATGTTATCCCCCCCGCAACTGTAAAGAGGCCAAAAGTTGGTGTTAAAGCCTCTGCAATGAAGAATATCATTGCTAAAAGAATAAGTATCAACCCAGCACTTCTATATCCGAAGTATCCAAGGCCAATAATTGCGAGAGCAACCATTATAGCCCCCGCAGTTTCAGGTACATGCCATCCAGGGGTCAAGAATCCGAGTATCAGACCCCATATACCGAGGGTTAGAAGAATATACGCTACGGTAGGATCTGTTATGTACTGTATTACAGTATCCTTAAATGAGGGTCTCAGATAAACGATCCGTGCGTCTTTTAAATGGAGCCTAACTTTTCCTTTTCCACTCACGGGAATTTTTGTCTCCATGCCGTCAGCCTTTTTAAGCAGATCATTCAAATCATGTGCCATAACCTCGACAACATGATACTTGAGAGCTTCCTCTGGAGTCACGCTTCTGTCCTTTAATATGAATTCTTCAGCTAAAGTTGCATTTCTCCCACTATCCTCCGCAAGGCTCTTGATATACGCCACGTAGAAGTTGATAATTTTAGCTGGAGCCTCAATTATACTACCATTCTGAGAATAACCAAGAATCGGCCTACAAGCTCCTAGGGCTGTTCCTGGAGCCATTGCTATTAAGTGAGAACCTAAAGCGATATATGTTCCGGCAGAAGCTGCCATCGCCCCAGAGGGATATACATAGATTATAACAGGGACATGAGAGGATTTTATGCGCTGGACTATCTCCTGCATTGCATCTGCCCTTCCTCCAGGAGTATCAAATTCAATGATTATAGCCCTCGCGTTGGCTTTTTCAGCCTCACTTATATACCTATTAAACTGATCGTAGGTGTATGAGGTTATCATACCTTTTACTTGGGCCACATAGACGGTGTTCCCATTATCCTGAGCACCAACATAAGGGAGAATTAAAAATATTAACATCAGGACAGCCCATACGAAGCGGATTCTCATCATTATCGCCTGATTATTTATACCTCGCGGTAGTTTAAATCTTTTTCCCTCAGAGTGCAAAGACTAAAACCTTCTCTTAGGTTGATGAGGTTTGTTTGGCAATAAATTCTTTACTCTCTGACTTATCCTGACAGGATTTAACAAGACATGCTGTCAGAATAACCCATGAGGGCGCCTGATAATCAGGTATAACTATTAAGCCCGAGCTATCCTGAGGATATTTAACAAGGTATGGAAATCTTTAAAAACGCTCTTGATGTCTTTAATAATGCACATAGAAAAAGCACGGAGGTGGCTGCTATGAGAGGTGATGACGATGCTCCTGCCCCAGACAGTCGGTACTTCAAGGACATTCCATGGAAAAGTAAAAGAAGCATTTACGTTAGCATTTCCGGCTCTTCTCCTGTGTCTAGTGCTTGATTTTGTGGGTGGCACTGTTCTTGGTGCTAATTATAACGATTTAGCAAAAAATTATCCCATAATTCTTGTAATCCTCCCTGGTTTGATGGATTTAAGAGGCAATATCTTTGGGTCTATGGCATCCAGACTAACGACAGCTCTCAATTTAGGACATATTACAAATATCCGAGATAAAGAGGTTACAAACAATGTTTTACTGGCTATCTTAGGGTCAAAGATACCTTTAATAATTTTATGGACAATTGGGCTTTTTAAGGTTGGAAATTTAAAAAGCGCCTTGTTGGTATTGCTCATCGTGATATCATCGGCGATTTTCATAGGATTAATCCTCGGATATTCCACTGCTCTGATAACGGTTCTACCATATAGAAAAGGAGTTGACCCTGATATGATAGCAGCTCCATTAATAACCTCAGTTTCAGATTTGATAACTATACCAGCCTTAGTATATTTTGTTCTCCTTTACGAGAGGCATCCTACAGAATTCTATCTTCTGTCAGTCATAATGTTCATAATGCTCCTGTATTTAATTCGGATCGCAAATATTAGCAGAAGACACAGAAGAACTTTTGGAGAAGTAGCATCTGTTTTAACTGTACTTGCCTTAATAGAGAGCTTCGCAGGTTCAACCCTCGAAGCTAACAGCAGAGTAATCTCTCAAGTTCTCATTTTAAGCGTTATGTATCCTTCGATTTTAGATAGCGTTGGGAATTTTAGTTCTATAATTGCAGCAAAGACATCAACAAAGCTCCATCTTGGCGGAATTGATGCTGTTAAGAGCCTTGAGACTATTTATGATATCGCATCATTGCTGATAATAACCCCCTTCATAGCATATTTAACCAATTGGCTGGCAGCATTAGTTGAGAAATATATACTTCACCAGAATGCAGGGATAATATGGAGCTTTATAGTTGGTTATCCCCTAATTGTTGTTATGAATATGTTTATTGCAGTGCTCTTAGCGATTATTTCATATAGAGCAAATTTGGATCCAGACAATACAACCATACCAGCAGTTACAACAATATCAGATGCCATGGGAACTCTCTTTGTGGTCTATCTTGCAAAAAGTATAATAGGAGTTTAAGCGTCGCTTATAATTTTAACCGAGATTTTACCCTCCTTTATAACATTTTTAAGCTCTTTAATTAGTTTTTTGACATTTTCAGCTTCGGTCTCAACTTCAATTTTTATTTCACTGATGCCCGAACATGTAGGCGGGAAGAAGTGCATATCCCTTATTTTACCTCTAACCTTATCAATAATCCCCCTTAATATCTTCCCTCTTCCGTCATAGGGTATCTTAAAGTCAAGTTCAATAATTTGCATATCTATCACCGTTTTATTTTATAAATAAAGGGCTATATAACCTTTTTCATGAACGGGGATTATCAAACAAAATTGTTTATATTCCTAGAGGTTATCTCCCAGAAATTTGATATGCTTCTTTTCCTCTTCTTATAACTCTAACATATAGAAAATTTAGACATCAAAAATTTTATAAACATAGCTACTATTATCCAGTAAGAAAATAACTGGTGGTTGGATGGCAACATTTGGGTTATGGTGAATCAGGGGATGGGAGGAACCTGAGGAGCCTGATGAAGTACATGGAGGACACCCAAATGAAGGATGTCCAGAAAAAACTTCAGGACATTGGAATAAACCGCCTTGTGATAGTTGATACTACAAAAAAGGATGTTACACATCGTGGAGAAGGACGGGATATGATATACACTGGTGATCCGGAAAATGACGCGTATGTGCTTTCTGAATTTTTAAGCGATAGCATAACAATGCCATATTACGTGGAGATTCCCTTCTATAAATACAGAACATACTGCAGTTCCTCAGGTTGCTCTTTGGAAGACATGAGAGGACTGGAATATTGGAAGAGCTGGGTTGAAATGTTCATGATGTCCTCCGATCCAAATCTTAAAGGATTCTACTGGAATCTTGAACCCCCCATGATGTTCCCTTCAACTAATGGTCTTTCATGGGAAGAGACAATTTCTGAGCTGGCCACTATGATACATGTCGGAGGTTTTGAATTTATATGGATACCATATGTGCACACCACATCATGGAAGGAAATAAAAGACCTAAGGGTATTCAATCCCACGTCACATGAGGCACATTATAAGCACCATGCAGCATACTACTTTGACTGGGTATTCCTGCAACCGGGATATTATCAGGGATATATTGCCCCCGTAGAGATTTCAACACTCCAAACTTGGAAAGAATATGTTGATGAAGCCAAGAGCGGCCGTTATAACTACAAAGGCATTGATAACATATACTACGAGTTCGAGTGCGATGGTGCGGTTCTGATGAAGCCCCTCTATTGGCAGAGGGCCTGTGACTACGTCAGAGTCTTCGGCAAGCCTTCACAGAGGGCTTATTATTACGACGTAAACGTTGAATCTCTTGAGTATCTAAAAGGAGTATGCAACTATGTTTAGGGTCAAGCTCTTTGCGCTCCTTCTCTTTTTGACCCTCCCAACGGCGTTGGCAGCTCCCAGCTATAGTCCCAACCCCTGGGGCATTTCATTCCAGCCCTTTGTCCTCCACGCAGATTCAGAGGGCGCCCTGATTGGGGTTGAGTACAACTACCACGAGGAGGCGGGTCACTTTTCAAACGGCGTGCTAAAGCCGGTGGAGCCCTGGGCCTACTTCATCTTCTACGTTAACCGGACCGGTGCTTACTACGTTAATTTCATGGCGTTCTCGGGATACGAGTTTCCGCCTTTGGCCTTTTACAACAGTTGGCTTTACCTCTTCCTCCTCACCTCAACCAACACGAGTTTCCCGATGAGGAAACCTATCGTTTCCAACACCGTAACCGTAATCCGCTACCACGATGGGATAATCCAGAAGCTCGGAGAAGTGCCCCTGCCGATTGGGGATAACATGAACATTTCAATGCCGTACTTCCTGACATTTCAGTACCCCACGGGAAAGAGGTTTCTGTACAAAATCGACGACTCGGTAAACCTCGTCTCCACCGGCGAGAACCTGAGGCTGAAGGACAGGTCTTTCTTTTACCCGAACCTCTTCAAAAACTCTACATCACTCCTGCTGGTGTATAGGGATTGCTTAATTCCAAAGGTAGAGGGCAATTACGTTCAGTTTATACCCTCCCACTACAAGCTTCCTCTGGAAGAGCTCAGCCGAAAGTTTGAGCCTATTAATCGCTCCTGTGCAATCTTCTTTGATAACGGCCTTTTGATAATCCCCCCCCGAGCATTGGAGTGGGCTTTGCCAATGAGAGCATGTGGGTGCAGAGAGGAAGTCCTTATATGTGGGAGGCCAGTATATTCTTGTATCCCTCAAAGGGTGTTCCTCCGAAACCCCTGAATGTGTCCCTGTACCTTTATAAGGATAGAACTCTTACGGAACTGCCGCTCCTCCAAATCTCAAAAGAAGGGGTACGGGTGCTGGCACCGCCAGTTAAATACAGAAAGGTCTCCAGTACTGTTTCTCCCACCACAGTTCTGGAGATTGAAGCTAACTGGGGATACAGAGGATTTTTCTTTGAGCTAACACCGACCAATACAACCATAATCCAGGTGCTAACAGGTAACATAACACCCTGTGCGGGTCAATGTTTCCCGAGGGAGGATAAAGCAACTTTCTATGAGTACTACTATTACGTAAACGGGAGCGGTTCATTTTTGATATCTTCATATCCATTCGTCTCTTCCCTGTATTCCATTCCAGAGATTCCTGAAGATGTGAAAAAACCAACACAGGTAGTTTATGGCAAAGTTAATGGAAGTTTTCTCATCTTCTCCAACGGTGACAGAATATATAAGATCCCCCTTTCAAACATAACTCCATACCTCTGGGACAACAGCATGAGCGCACACATGGTGGGTTATTTCCTGCATGGTGGCATTGCATTTTTCCCGGAAATTAAAGTTTCAGCTTTTGAGCTACCGTCGGGGTATAAGTATGTAAAACGCGGGGAAGGTCTTGTCATAAAGATAAGTGGCGCTTACAGTTTGGCATTTTACAATAGAAGCAGGGATGAATACGGCACTCCATGCTGGGATAGATTTAAAACAATTCAACTCAGTGAACATGACCTTAAGGGTCTCTTAAAAAAGCCGGTATATGTGTTTTTCTACAATGGCAAGAAGCTGAAAGTCTTTCCGATTATGCGGGTAAGAATGGAATTAAATGTGAGAGAAAACCATCACAAAGTAGAGGTGCGCACACTCTACACTTTTCAGAATATTGCGGAGAAACTAAAACCGGGGAACAACAGAACTTCAACACCGTATCCTGCCAAGAAAATCTGTGGAACTGGAATCCTCTCTCTGCTTCCGTTGGCGTTGGCAATGAAAAGAAAATGACCCAATCACAAAACTTTTCTTTTACCGCTTCGATTTTTATCATGGTGATGCACATGAGGGCGTTTATTTCCATTGACCTTGAAGGTATGCCCTTCATCGTCAGCAGAGAACATCTCTTTGTTAAAGGTGCCCTTTACAGTGAAGCCCGGAAAATAGCGACAGAGATAACCCTTACAGTCGCAGAAGCACTCCACGAAAAAGGCTTTGATGAGGTTATAGTTGCAGACAGTCACGGGCCAATGGTCAACCTCCTGATTGATGAACTGCCTGAGTATGTTGAGATTGTCAGGGGCTTTCCAAGGCCGCTTAGCA
>JAMOPD010000383.1 GCA_027064745.1 Thermococcaceae archaeon | reverse complement strand
GGGCGATGAAGAAAGTCACAAGCTGAACTCTTCTTTAGGTGATCAAGGAATGAAGATCCGTAAATACATATTTTATAAGTACAGATTCAACCTTCCACTAGTTCTTACTGATTACTTAACATTGTACTATGTATTTAAGAAAACCGAGTGCTTGTTTTGGAAGTATATAGAGTGGTATTTATTTAGTGAGGAAATAATGCATAAATTAACGAAGATCTCGTGGAACAAATATAAGCGGCGGCGCGATAGCATAGCTACAGTGTTGTTTAAGGAGCTAATATATTTGCATCACTTGCTGGAAGAGTTAAAGCTTGACAATGGGGTCGAAGACGTTGTATGGACATACGCGGTTTATGACTTCAGCATCAATGCTAAGCATCACTACATGTCGCTGATCCCTCGCGGCGCGTGTCCGCTGTGCCCCGTGTTGGGAAAAGAGAGCTGCGACCGCGTGCCCAGTTGGTACTTTAAGCAATATGCCAGGGGGCACGAGCAAGAGATCGTTTATACATGGAAGACATTGTGGAAAAAACAAGTATGGCTGCAAATAGTCGACGATGACGTGATCGATAAGATAAGAAACATGGTCGCGAAAATGACATGGTTAGAAAATATATGCAAGAGATACAATGACTGGGAATGCGTTGTATACAAGACTCTGATCTCCAGATCCTAGATCGAGTGCCTACTGTCAGTTCTGTTGGAATATATATAATATATATAATATACAGGTTCCAACAGAAGTGTCAGATCGCCAGGATCCTCCCTGATCTCTATTGGCCCTAGTTTGTCGCGGCTTTTTTTTGGTGCTTTTGTTATGACAAGCGAGAGGACAATGTATAGGCTCCTGGATTTTATGAGAAAATACAAGCGCGGAGCGATCCTAGGGCCGCCAGGGACAGGGAAAACCCGTTTAAGTACGTGGTGCGTTTGTAGAATAGTAGCGAAGGACAACAACAAGATATACATATATACTGCACCGCTCCGAAAACTGCGTGACTATATCTATTGGTATTTTAAGGATCATGGAATAGAACCATTCAGGCTAGTGAGCCATGAGGAGTATGAACCTATTATAGAGCGATACAAGGAGAGATTTAACGACTATATCAAGGCGCTGAAATATCACCTGGATAACGATGATTGCAGATATAAGGAGCACTGGGAAGAACTAATTAGGTACATTATAGATGGTGGACAAGTGATTGTTGCGACACATGTATTGGGGATATTTGCGTGGCTGCTACTAAAGAAGAAGTTTCCGGAGAAAAAGATTTATTTGATTATTGATGAAGGAGAAGACTACTTTATAAAGTTATCAACCCCAATAACGGAGGACTTCTTGAAAGCACTAAAAACAATAGACAAGAGAATATATAGAAAGTTCAGGTCGGGGCTGAAAAGGTTTAAAAATTTCTATTTTTATCAGCCGCTGTTTGTGCAGAAAGCTATATTTTATTCATATATAATAAGTGCCACATTTCCGCAATCAATGCTAGAAGTCCTCATCGATGAATACGATTATCCAGTATATCATCTACGTGGTAAGAAGTCGAGGGATATAATAGTCTATTTGGACAGGGTGTTAAAATGGGAAGAGAAGAAGAAAGTAATTGAGATCAAGTGGGTACCGAAGTTGTTAAATTTATTGGACCAGGTGCTTGTGAGAACTGTGCCAGTAGGATTTACATCGAGGCGAAAGGAACTTGGAGAAATTGTCCTTGAAGATATGGTGAATAGGGGGTGGCGAGTTAGCCAGGACGTAACTGGTCTACACATAGATCCTCATGCAGACTTATGGATCTTGACAATCGGGGGCAAATTTTACAGGGGCATATCGTTTAAGCCATTGAAAGGAAGAATAAGGCGGGGAGGGGAAGAGATCTACGATTTCAGGGTTGCTGTAGGAACTTACCAAAAAGGAGAAATAACGATTGAGGACGATTTCAGTCCTTTAAAACTTCCGTGGACTCACCCAGTGATCTTTCAACTAATTGATGACCCCTGGAGATATAACCGGGAATTGAGGGACGGAATAAATGTGCAGAGTTTGTTCAGGTTCAATAGGTACAAGGATCTAGAGCATACAATGATCATTTTGGATCGGAGACTGTACAATGCTGTGCATTATTATCTGAGATACTATGTAGATACAAGCAAAAAGATACGCTGTAAGAGTTTCGATGAAATTCATGCTATTATCCGAAAGATCTTTTAAGGTCTCAAGGTTTTTTGGGTGAAGTAACCTTGACGACGGAAGAACTAAACCTAGACCAACTAATTGAACAAGCTATAAGTCAGGTAAGATCAAAGCCTAAGGAAACAGAGAAGATAATTGTCGTTGACATGACAGTCGGGCAGACTATAGTTAAGCTGTGGACGCTCAACAAGAGGACGGCAATTGTCGCCCCGAAGACTGAAAAAGTAGAGGAGATCGCGAAGATACTTGCAGAAGAAAAAGTTGCGGTCGTAGAGGTAGAGCGGGATTCACTAGTACAACGCAGGAACATAGTAAAGGTAATTGGAGGTATAGAATTGCCGGAGGAAAAATTAATACACGTGGACGTTGAACCTGATCGTACAGCTGTTAAGCTGGTGACGGAAGGAATAATACTGAGACCGGACCCGTTTAGTTTCAATACACAGAGACTCATTGAAGCGTTTGAAAATGGAACAGTTGAGATAAAAGTCCTCCCCGTTGCGCTCGATAGCAGGGGGCGCTGTTACGGTATACAGTGGATACCTGTAAAAATTGAAAAGTACCTGCCAAAAGAAGAGGAAGTGAAACCGACCGTTAGTAGCGAAGAATTGCTTAATAACGAAGATATTGTAAAGCTGCAGATCAAGAAGTAATGGGCCAAGGGCTAAGGAAGTTTCCCTAATCCTATTTCCTTTTTTATATAACATACATCTCGTTCTGGGTGAGTATTTATGAGGGTAATTATAACGAAAGGGGTTCTGGGATGGGAATACGAAATATTATTGACGTTTGAGGATGTTATGAATAAGCCTTGGAGGGGACTTGAGACCGTAGACTTGATAAAAACAAGGAACGGGTACTATTGGAAAACAAGAGGGCACAATTATAGAGGCGAAATACTGGAATACTACGGGGACGAAGACTATGAGGACTGGTACATTTTAGCGACAGCGATTATAAATAAGAATAAAGTAGAGCAATTGAAGATGCCTGTTGAATACGAAAGACTAGAAAAGATCATGGAGGAAATAAATAAGGACAGGGACTGGAGAGAACTAGTAGAAGCTATTAAGGACTTCCTCAAGCAATTACATTAATAAATATATATGTTAAGAGCGTTTACAACTCTGAACTTTTTTCTCGGTTTTCTCGGCCTCTTCTAATTGGGTGAAAGAACCATGAGGATCTATATTATGAAGTATGGTAATAAATATCTTGCTAAAATAATCGATCTAATAGCACAAGAAGAATACGAGGAGATTGTAAAGAAGGTAATATATAATGGCGAGAACTGGGAAGGAGAAGAACTCTACGTAAAAGACCCGAAGAAGTTTGAGATAAAAGACGATACACTAGTAATAATTGACAAATAATTCTCCGTGGAAAGGGGGTACTTGCGTCGGAGTGGGGCGTTGTGGGTATACGTCTCCGTAAAAAATTCATAACAAACCTTTTTTACGAAAACCCTCTTCATCCTTGGGTGAGTATATATTGAAGGCCCTAGGCTATATACGTGTAAGTTTGAATGAAGAACATCCTGAGAATCAAGAAATAGCTCTAAAAGAGTTCTGTGAACGGAATGGAATTGAGTTATTGAAAGTATTTAGGGATGTAGGCGTTAGTGGTGCTGAGCCAGCACTACAACGACCTAACTTTAAGAAGTTATTGCAGGCCGCGGAGCTAATGGATATCAAGACAATAGTTGTTTTCGACCTAACGAGGATTGGAAGAGATATTTTTGACGTGATAAACACATTGAAGTACTTGTACGATAAGGGGTTCAACATACTGTTTGTTAAACATCCGGAATTAAATCTAAACAATACTGATAGCTATGTAGCGCGGACAATGAGAAGAGCACTAGTAGCTCTACTTGCTAGCTTCGCTGAGATGGAACGGAGCTTTATAAGGGAAAGAACTAAGCAGGGGATGGAGCGAGCGAGAAGAGAAGGGAAGCATATAGGCCGGCCCCCGATACCGTTTCCAGTAGATAAAGTGAGGCAACTGTTAGCGCAGGGTAAAACAATCAAAGATACATGGAGATACCTCAAGGAGACGGGTGAGATATGTAGACAAGTAAGAGAAACAAAACAAATAGAATGTATGGCTTATGAGACTTTCCGGCGCAAAGTAAAGGTTCTCAAACTCAAATCTAAATAATCATTTTTCCATTTCTAAACGGAAATTTCCATTTAGTGGAAAGATCTATATTGCAGAGCGAACATTTTAGACACAGTCTTTTTAAATAATGTTCAGTTAGTGAACAGTTTTTTGGCGTTTTAGCTGGGATTTTCTGGCACAAGTTTTATATATTTTGTACCAGTTTTTCTGGAGGGTTTGTGCCAGGTTTTGTCACGCAACGCGCGCGGGGCCCCAGCCGCACCAAGCCCCCTCGGCGTATTGTGTGAACACATGGAATTCTGGTAGAATATTGCAAAAGATTAGTAGAACTTAGTGGAAGATCGGTAGAATTTTGGTAAAATATAGTTGATCCCTCGTAGTATTTGGTGTGAATCTTGGAGAATAGGGTAGAAGATAGGGATGGCTTAAGCGAAATAGGAAAGGATATGCTGAGAACGCTAAGAAAATTCGAGGAAAAAACTAAGTGGAAAAACATAAAGATAAGAAAAACAACTTACGAACAAATAAATAAATTATCATTAGCTCTCGGACTAGAGAAGTATAGAGTAATAGATATTTCAATTTTAGTACTACAGCTTCTATTATCTGAAAAAATTGTTCTTCAGCAAAGGGTAGTTGGAGAACTAGAGCTAGGAGAATGTGTTGATCGGTATTGGCTCGATAAACACAATGTAGGATACGCTGACCTCAACCCAGCGTGTGTTCTCAAGAAACTAGTGCTGCCGTTCTACAAGAAAAAAGCTTTGATAGAAAACCTGATTAACAACTTAGAAAGCCTGGATAAATTCTAGTCTTTTTCATCTAGTTTTTCTCTTCTCTCCTCATCCTCCTGTGAACCTTTTTGGTGAGAGGGTTTGACGACTCGCACAGCTATATATAAGTCTGTCCTAAGATCCATTGTATTCAACAAGAAATCGGGGTTCAAAAATATTGAGGAGAGGATAAGATCAGAGTATAAGGAATATCTTAGTGAAAAACAGTGTCCGGTCTGCGGGAAAAGATTTGACAGCGGATTAGCACTGTGGAACCATTTGTTACTAACGAGGCATTTAGATATAATAGTTGATGAACTGTTAAGGAGACAATATCTGATCTGGGACTACAGATCTGGAGAGATTATAGATCCAATAACTGGAGAGGTAGTTGAACGTATATATACAAAATAGTTTATTTTTAACTATATAAATTTTACTATATTTTGATCATTGGATCTAATTGTGTAGAAAGAAAAACTAAAAAACTAAGATATTATATAGGTGTGTCAAGATGAGGATTCATATTCATAAGAATTACTTTATTGTATTATTGATTATCTCGATACTTGCAATGTCACAGTGTATACCCATCATTAACTCGATGATTATGACGTCAAAGAATCTATTAATAGTCGATCACATAAGTAGTAGTACTGAAGTTGAATACATTTATTCACAGTATTCTAAGCCAAGCGTTAGTGTAGAAGATAAAAACGGAAAATCGTATCCTATGGTTATTAACATATATACAGCGTTACCTAATGCTAGACTCTTCTATGTGGGCAGGGTCTCGGGGCAGGGCGTAGCTTATCTCTCGAAACACGTGATGGATAATTTCAAGAAATGCGCTAAGAAGTGGATCAGTCTAAGAGGAGGTATAAAATACTTCAAAGCAGGCACTCTCCTCTTCATAGACATATTAGTCAAAATCAATAGTACAGCATATAAAGTATACAGCATACTGAAAAGCACCCCACTAAGCCTAGAACTAATAAGCAAAGGATACAAACCAAACATAAAAATCAAAATAGACCTAAACAAATACAAACCAACAAAAATAATCAACCTAAACAAAACCAAAAAACCAAAACA
>JAMOPD010000382.1 GCA_027064745.1 Thermococcaceae archaeon | reverse complement strand
GGACAACCATTGTTTTAGCCTTTATATACGACAGATTCCTTTATACCGCTCATGTTGGTGATTCAAGGGCCTATGTGATAAACAGCACTACCATTAACCAGATCACCAACGACCATTCTATTGTATGGGAGCTTTACAGGACAGGCAAGATCACCAAGGAGGAGGCGAGAATGAGTCCAGAGAAAAACAAAATTACCCAGGTTCTGGGATATTCAGCCTTTATTCAACCAGAATTCCATAGACATGAACTAAAAAAAGGAGATCAGGTGCTGCTCTGCACAGATGGGCTGTGGGATATGCTTTCTGATGAAGAGATCTTTACACTTATCCATCAGGGCGGCTCCCTTGAGGAAATAGGCAAGAGGCTTATTGATAAAGCAAATGGAGCGGGTGGTGTTGATAACATCACCCTGATCCTTGTGAAACCTAAAATTTAATAAGGAGGTTTGGAGATGGAACTGAAGTTTGTTAAGAAAGGTGATAAGGATCAGCAGACAAAGCTGGCGATCGAAGAAGCACCAAGGTATACTGATGTGCCTATTTTGCAAAGCGTGATCATGGCCCTTATTTTAGGCACTTTAACACTCCTTCTCACTTATATTCTCAAGGATACTTTACCCTCTTTCTATTCTCTTATTCACGAAAGAGGCAATATCCAGTATCTCACCATTTACTGTTTCTGGTTGGCTGTAGGGATGCTAATTTTTAAGTGGTTAAAGATCAGAAAACAGGTTTCTGCCTTTGAACTGCCTTATGTAAAAGAGTTCACAGAAGGAAGAGAAGATGTAGGGTTCAGAACTATAGTCTCTGAGCACTTGAAGCTAAAACAGAACCTTGACCCAGAACAAAGTAAACTCCTTTTGATCAACAGGATAAATAAAGCAGTAAAACAGCTCATGGTGAGCAAAAACCCAGCCCAGGTTTCCCAGGTTCTTTCAACCGTCTCTGCTACAGACTGGGCTATAATCGATGCCTCTTACATACCCATTAAATTCCTAATATGGCTCATTCCTATTTTAGGTTTCCTTGGAACAGTAATGGGCATGTCTCGAGCCATAAGCAGTTTTAATTATGTTCTTCAGGGGATAAAAGATGTGGGATTCCAGGGTGTTCAAGCAGGATTGGCCAAGGTAACATCAGGTCTTGGTGTTGCCTTTGATACAACCTTCGTGGCTCTTATTCTTGCGGTGATTGTCAATTCGTTCACCAATGTACTTCAGAAAAAGGAGGAAGACTTTCTTTCTGATGTGGAAGATTTTGTAACGGAAAACATAGTGAACAAGCTGAAAGTTCAGGAGGAAGTTGTTCCTGCTCAGATTAGGGAGTCTCAAGCTCAAGCAAAGATGATACAGGTTATGGAAGAGGTTAAAAGAGAACTGAGGAATATGGGTAAGCAGAACCAGATTAACGCAGAACAGCTTCAACAGCAGATAGGCAGAGTCATTGAGGCGCTTCAGGCTGAAGCAGGTATAGCCGAGACAAAGCCTCTTATAGATCCTGAATATCTCTCTGTCCTGAGAGATTTTGCCAGTGCCCTGAGAGAAAACAAAGACTCCCTCGCAGCGATGGCTCAATTGGCTGAGCTGCTGAAAGCTAATGCACAAATCCTCGAAAACCTCAAAGCACCAATAGAAGAGATGAATAGTGTCAATAGAAGGCTTGGTGAAATCTATGAAAAAATTTATAAATTGTAAAACAAAGGAGGATCAGTCATGAGGGTAAAAAAGGATAGAGAAGCACAGCTCATTCATTTTTCCTTTTTTGACATACTCTTCGGGGCTTTTGGAGCCTTTGTCTTTCTGATGCTTATGCAGATAATAAAAACCATGCAATTTGTGGATATAGATATACAGAAAAGCTTTGATGAAGTTGTAGCTGAGAAAAACCAGCTTGCTGCCCAGGTGGAACACTACAAGGAAAGAGAAAATGCCTATTTAGAACTTGAGAAACGCTACCAGGAGGTAAGCTCAAAACTTAGCTCTGTAAGAAAAACCAATAGCCAGTTGCAGGCAAAAATCCGTGCTCTCGAGAAGGAGGTTGCTTCCCTTACTAAATTAAAAGAGGAATACATGAGAAGAGGGGATATTGAAAAGGCTCTTCGGAGGGAAAACGAAGAACTGAAGAGGAGTCTTGAAGAAGCCTATAAAAAGCTATCTAAGCTGAAAACTGTTCCTTTAAGAATTAAGACCACCAGTCTTCCCACACTGATTACGGGTGAAAGGGTGAACTTAGCTTTAGCTGCTGAAGGGGGGGTTCCTCCTTACAAGTGGGAGTACAAAGGTAAATTACCATCGGGTTTTTACTTAGACAAAGAAAACGGCCTCATTCTTGGACAGACCTCAAAAACTGGCAACTACACTTTGAGAATCAAAGTTACAGATTCGACAGGAAATAGTGTGTCTTCTGATAAAATTTCCTTTTCTGTTGTGCACAGACCAAAAGAAAAAAAAGGTATTTCGCCCTGGACTTTAGTTTGGGCTTCTATCAGTACACTACTCCTTGTGTATATCCTTTATCAAAAATACAAGGCTTGGAAATATATAAATGAAATGAAAAAAAGGGGATATAAGCTGCGTTTTGTTTATGAAGGTGATATGAGGGGGAGCACTAATGAAGGTAATGATTGAAATTATTAAAGGTAACGCCCGTGCAGAGATGGGCAGTCTTGCTCTGGCGCAAAATAAACCTATTGTGATAAAAGACAGGTTGATTGAGATTGAGACAACTGAGCCAGATACCTTTATCTTTGGCCGAGAAGGGAAAAATCGAAAAACCCACATCAGGCTTAAAGGAGACCCTTATATTTCAAGACAACACTTTATCTTAGAGATATCACCGCCAAGGGTCTTTTTCAGGGATCTTGACGATGTAAAAAATCCGTCACGGATAAACGGGCTTCTCAGGATAGAAGATGAACTCAAAAGCCAAGACATAATTGAGGTAGGTTACACCCAGCTGAAGGTTCTTCTGAAAGAAAGAAAAGTTGGAGCCCTTCAAGGAGACATATCTTCCTTTTACCAGATCGGCGAAGAAGAAAACAAAAGGGAGCAAAACATTGAAAAAGAGGACCTTTCAGGAATCTGCTGCTTTGTTTGCAAAAAAGATCTAACTCAGAAGGCAAATAGCGACGGTAGGGCAAAAGAACTTGGAGAGGTAGTCAGGTACTACTGCGAGAAATGCGTCCAGTCTCTGAAAAAGCCCGGTGCATTGAAAAGCAAAATCGACTCCTACGAGGTTCTTCAAGTCCTTGGGGAAGGTGGAATGGCCACGGTGTATCAGGTCTATCATCCCCAGACCGGGAGGGTCCTTGCTTTAAAGCAGGTTCTTAATATTACCGATTCGATCCTTGTCCGCCGCTTTGAAAGGGAAATCAGGTATATGAGGGAACTTTCACATCCTAATATTCTCAGATACATTGATAGTGGTATAAGTGAAGAAGGTCCATACCTGATAACTGAAATGGCATGGAAGCGTAGCCTTAACGAACTTATGAGAGAAAGAATGGCTCCATTGTCCCTTTCTGAAGCCGTCTATTTGGTGGAGCAGAGCCTGAAGGGGCTGGAGTTTATCCACAAAAGAAAAATTATCCACAGGGATATAAAACCGTCTAATATCCTTCTCCAAGAAGTTCAAGGTGTGTCTTACTTTAACCTTATTCCCAAGATTGCCGACTTTGGAATTGCCAAAAAATATGCAGATGCAGGGGGATCAACCCTGACACAGCTCGGGGATAAACTTGGCACTGTTCCTTTTATGCCACCTGAGCAGATTGAGGATCCAAGAAATGTGCGTGAGCCGGCAGACCTTTATTCAATGGGGGTTACCCTCTACTATCTGCTTACAGGCTCTTTACCTTACCATTACCCAAGTTCACTTGAGGTTTTCAAGTTCATGAGTGAAAGAGAAGAGCATTTAGATTTTAACGAAGCCCGTCAGCTTATGGTGCGACTTAAGGGATACAGCAATCCCTTTCAGATTGTTTTATCAGAGGAGCCCATCCCAATCGAGGAAAGAAATCCAGACATCCCTCCACCATTTGCAAAGGTGGTGAATAGGGCAATTAAAAAGAAGATTTCTGAGAGATTTCAATCAGCTCGAGAATTCAGAGAAACGCTAAGGGAAGCTTGGAAAGAAATAGAAAAGTAAACTTAATTTAGGAGGTAAAAAGGATGCCTTATCAGGAGTTTAAAAAAGGTGATCTTATAGATGACTCTATAGAAGTCCTTGATGTTCAGGAAGGAGGACTGGGTAGAGTATATTTTGGGTTCTGCAGGAAAAGGCAGATAAAGGTCGTGATAAAGACCATTCGCAAAGAATTGTGGAAGAAATACAAGCTTTCCTCAAAATGGCCCTTGATAAAATCTACAGTTATTGAAGGAAAACCTTTAAACCATAACATTGACCTTGCTGAGTATCTTTATCTTACTTTTTTCAGAGAAGCAAGGCTCGTATGCCAAGCGATGGGACATCCTAATGTGGTAAGAGGAACAAGGCTCTGGTGGACTGAGGAAGGTCAACCTTTTTTGGAATGTGAGTTTATTTCAGGTGCCCAAGACCTTTCCTCTTTCCTTAAAAGAATAACTCAAGAGACAGGGCTTGGTTTTCTTGCTCCTCTTGAAGTCCTACATATAGGGATTTCTTTCTGCAACGGAATAATTTATGTCAGCGAGGAGATGCTTAAAGCCTATAATGAACTCAACCCCCAGAATCCTGCTTATGCCTTTGTCCACAGGGATATAAAGCCCCATAACATCCTAATCACCAGGAAAAACCAGATAAAAATCATTGACTTTGGGCTGGCTAAGTTCCTTGAACTTTCTAATTTAACCTCTTACAGTCTTGGATTTATGGCACATGGAACCCCAAGGTACATGTCTCCTGAACAAAGAATAAACTATGAATCTGTACTTCCATCTTCTGATATCTACTCTTTTGGTGTGACTATGTATGAACTCCTTGGAGGGGATATGCATCGGCTTACCGGTGCACTCGCAATATCTGATGCGCTTAATTTTCCTGAACATGTTCCTTTGGAGCTACGTGCTATTGTGAAAAAGTGCTTGGATCACAAACCCTACGAGAGATACCAGTCCTTTAGGGAATTGAGGGAAGCTCTGATAGAGCTGGTGAGAAAGATAAAGACAGGCGAGGTAAAAATCAAGGAAAACTTAAGATGCCTTTCCTGTGGTTTTATTAGCAACAGGTGGAAAGAGACAAAAACAGAGCCTCTTTTTGAAACCATGGAGTATAAAGGGCACAAAATGGTGAAAGTTCCTGCAGGAGTCTTTTTTAAAGGACTAAGTGATAGGCATAAAATGCAGTTACTAAAAAAATACAAGCGGGAGGACATCAGACGTCTTCTTGATGAAGAAGAGTTTCAGAAGATTGAACTTCCCTCCTTCTGGATTGATATCTACCCTGTCACCAATGAGCAGTATTACAGGTTTATTAAAGAAACTGGCTACAGGCGGATACCCTCTCACTGGAAAGACTGGGGCTTTAAAGATCCCCCCTATCCACCTGAAGAAGCAAATTATCCTGTAATAAATGTTTCTTACAAAGATGCCCTTGCTTACTGTGAATGGGCAGGTTTGAGGTTACCTACAGGAGACGAATGGGAAAAGGCAGCCAGAGGAACTGACGGAAGAATATATCCATGGGGTGATGAGTATAACAGTAGATTCTGCAATAGTGCTGAATCAGGGCACCATGGTCCAGTGGCAGTGGACAGATATCCTGAAGGAAGAAGTCCTTATGGTTGCTACCAGATGGTGGGAAATGTTTTTGAATGGGTAAATGAATCCCACCCAAGGTCTTCCTATTTTAAGTATCTTCGAGGCGGTTGCTGGGCTGTTTCCTGTGAACTTCTGGGAATTCCTTCTCTTCACTATATCGCCGCCCATGAAGAAGCAACTGGAGCAAGCACTCAGGATAATATCTTTGGCTTCCGATGTGCTAAGGATGTGGAAGAACACGAAGAAAAAGAAACTACCACCCTTACTGAAGAAGAAGTAGGAAGGTGTCCCCTTTGTGGGGGAAACTTCACGGTTTTTAAACCAGAAGAAATAAAAGTGCCAGAAAGAAACATTTATACCTGGATAGGTTTCTTTGATATTGAGTAAATAAGGAGGCTTTCTTATGGGCATTTTTGATAGCCTCTGGAAGGTTATAAAAAGCAGTGTTTTAAAGAAGGGGAATGAA
>JAMOPD010000381.1 GCA_027064745.1 Thermococcaceae archaeon | reverse complement strand
AGGCGATTTAAAACTCTGGCAGAGTTTAACCGTGAATATCAGCTATCCGTAGATTTCCTCTCGGGGAAGGGCGCAATAAGTGTTGAACGGTTCAGGAAGATTCTCAAAGATTTTGGCATCTACAATAAATGGAAAGAAAGACCACTAACCTACGGCTCCAACTATCGCAGAGAGCGTCTAAAAGTTGCTTACATAACCCCCGAGTTAGCGTATTTCCTTGGATTCCTTTACGGAGACGGGTGGATACAGAGAAATGGTTCGAAAGTCCACGTGCGCATTGTTCAGTCAAAAACTCATCCAAAGCAAATCAACCAGATACGAGAGACATTCAGAAGCTTTTACCGGGGTAAACTGCGGGAGTATGAGAGAGCAACCGAGAGTGATCTTGCAGGCAACAGAATAAAAAGCAACAACATAATTTTCCATGTGAGTTCGCCATTGCTTGCCTTCATTTATGAATATATCACAGGGAACAATCTTAAAAATGCGTTTTCACTCGATGATGAGGCTTTAAAGGCCTTTATAGCTGGAGCTTTAGATTCTGATGGCTGTGTCTCAATCAAGAGGAGCGGTAAGGGAGAAGTCATTCATGTTGAATTCCTGCTTTCCAACGACATGGAACAAGATAAAGCCTTCGTATTGCTCCTCCGCAGGTTCGACGTCTACGCCCGCATGATTCCTGGAAATGGTGTAAACAGAATAAGGATAACTGGCAGAGAGGATGTTGCGAATCTCTTGGAGGCAGTGAAGAAATACAGCATCAAGGCTAAGAATGTGCCTCTCAAAAAGCATCTCGTTTCGTCGAGAAGCGATAAAGCTCCAGCAGAGCCTGTACAGTCCCTCGCGCGGGAAATAATAAAAAGTGTACCCTCAAGCACACTTCAGCGGATGGGTCTCTGGAGCACTATCTATTCATACGCCAAAGGAAAATATCAGCCAAGCAGAATTCAGCTACGGAAAATACTCAAAAAGCTTGGCGATGTCTTAACATCAGAAACAAAACTTAAAATGAAGATTTTAGCGACGAGAGATTATTTCCTTGATGAAATCATCTCCATCGAGTATATCCCATACGAGGGCTATGTTTATGACCTTTATGTACCTGGAAATCATAACTTCTTAGCTGAGGGAATAATCGTCCACAACTGCATCGACGAATTTGACAAAATGAGCGAAAGAGATAGGAGTGCAATACACGAGGCTCTAGAACAGCAGAGTTATCCTCATGACTTCGAACTCCTTTTGGCTGACGGAAGAAAAGTTAAGATAGGTGAGCTGGTTGATTCTCTCATCGAGAAAAATCGTGATAGGGTAATTCTTGGAAAGGATACAGAGGTACTGCCCGTTGATAACCTCTATCTCCTTGCCTACGACCTTGAGAAGAAGAAAGTTATGAAGGTTAAGGTTAATCGCGTGAGCAGGCATAAAGCTCCGGAGAAGTTCATAAAGCTGAAATTCTCAAATGGTAGGGAGATCATAGTTACACCAGAACATCCAATCATGGTCTGGGAGAATGGAAAAATCTGTGAGAAATCTGCTGAAAAAATTGAGCTGGGCGATATAGTACTTGGGGTTAGGAGCTATCCCATTAAAATAAACGCTGGACGAGAGAAAACTTTCAAAGATAAACATGAGGCAGAGGATTATCATGACTACCTTTACTCCCAGGGGATTGTAGCGAGAATAAAAAGAGTTGGCCCTAATTATATTGTAGAACCCGCTGAAAGACTCTTTCCAAGGGAAATTGTTGGAGAACTTCTTAAGGCTGGAAGGGCTGTTGGTATCAGATTGAGCAAGATAGAGCGCTCAAGATTCTATAGAGAAGTTGTCAGGGAAAAGTATATTTCGGAATTTCTAAAGAGGGTTAAAGAAAGAATAGCCGAATTAGAGAGGCTTATAAAAGAGCGTCCTCAAGAGGCTATTAAGCTGCTTCCAAAGACTTGGATATACAGGGAATATGGGATAACATACGGCCGACTGAAGTACTTAATTGATAGCAAGGATGAATTTGGGATTAGCATAATTCAGAGTGCAGTAGTCAGAAAGATTACTGAGGCAACGTGGCATCTCATGAACTTCATGGAGTTTTGGGAGGGTAATGTTAACTTCCTGATGGTTAAAAAAGTGGAGGAAATTCCAAATGAAGGCGGGGAATGGGTCTACGACATAACTGTTGAACCTTATCACCTTTTTGTGTCCCACGGTCTTGTCCTTCACAACTCAATAAGCATAGCAAAGGCAGGCATCACGGCAACCCTCAATGCCCGTACGACCGTTATAGCCGCTGCAAATCCAAAACATGGCCGTTTCAACAGGCACAAACCTCTGCCCGAACAGCTGGATTTACCGCCAACGCTGCTCAGCAGATTTGACCTAATATTCCTGCTCCTCGATGAGCCTGATGAAAAGATAGACAGTGAAATAGCCCAGCATATCCTTAAGGTTAGAAAAGGGGAAAGTGAGGTCGTAACTCCTAAAGTGCCCTATGACCTCCTCAAAAAGTACATCGCCTATGCGAGGAAAAACATACACCCTGTCCTCACGAAGGAGGCCATGGAGGAGCTTGAGAGATACTACGTAAAGATGAGGAAGAGGATCGGAGGAGGCGGTGATACTGAAGGTGTAAAGCCAATCCCCATAACTGCCAGACAGCTTGAGGCTTTGATCCGTCTGAGTGAGGCCCATGCAAGAATGAGACTGAGCGAGATAGTAACGAGACACGATGCCAGAGAGGCTATAAAGATAATGGAGGAGACTCTGAAGAAGATAGCCATCGATGAGGAGGGCATTATGGACATCTCAATCCTCGAAGTGGGGAAGTCCTCAAGAAAAATAAACAAAATCGACAGGCTGCTTGAGATTATAGAGAAGCTTCAGGATTCGACGGATTACGGAGCACCTGCTGATGACATCCTCCAGGAGGCGAGCAGAGCTGGAATCAGCAAGCAGGAGGCAAGGAAGATTATAGAAGAGCTGATTGCTAACTCAAGGATTTATGAACCGAGGAATGGTTACTATAAGATAGTCGGTTAACATCAAAAGATTAAGATTATAAATGCTGATGTGTATGGGACTAAGGAGGTGTTGAAATGGATGAGGTTGACTTTTACGATTACGAGGCTTTACTTGACAAGGCATATGATGAACTGCCGGAGAATGTGAAGCATCATACATCCAGATTTGAGGTGCCAGCGGCCATAGTCAACATCGAGGGTAACAAGACTATAATTGAAAACTTTAAGGATATAGCAGATGCATTAAACAGAGACCCCAATCATCTCCTTAAGTTCATCTTGAGGGAGGTTGCAACTGCAGGAACGCTTGAGGGCAGGAGGGTAGTTTTACAGGGCCGCTTTACACCATACCTGATAGCAAATAAGATGAAAAAGTACCTCAAGGAGTACGTTATCTGTCCTGTATGCGGTTCTCCAGACACAAAGATCCTCAAAAAAGGCCGTTTCCACTTCCTTAAATGTGAAGCCTGTGGTGCTGAGACTCCAATAGCCCACATCTGAGCCTTTCTTTTCCCTTGGGTATTCTTTTGAACAGTCCAGCTGTCAGGATAAGCTGTGAGGGTGCCTGATGATAAACCCGGTATGATTGTTAAGCCTGACTTATCCTGACAGTATCGTCCAGATCCATGGAAACCCTTTTAAACTTTACAAACGACAAACTTTCAAGTTCATCTCATATAAAAAGGAGGAGTTCTTATGAGCATGGAAGAGAAAGTTAACGAACTCTATGAGAAGAAAGAAAGGATTCTTCAGATGGGTGGGGAAGCCAAAGTTCAAAAACAGCATGAAAAAGGTAAATTAACAGCCAGAGAGAGGATAGAAAAGCTCCTCGACCCCGGGAGTTTTGTGGAAATAGGAATGTTTGTCAAACATAGGAATACGGAATTTGGTCTCGACAGAATGGAGTTGCCAGCAGACGGTGTGATAACAGGTTATGGCACAATTGATGGAAGACTCGTCTTTGTCTATTCTCAGGATTTCACTGTGATGGGAGGATCACTGGGCGAAATGCATGCCGCAAAGATAAAGCGTGTTATGGAGTTGGCTCTGGAGGCAGGAGCTCCTATAATAGGGATTAATGACTCTGGAGGGGCAAGAATTCAGGAGGGAGTAGATTCTCTTAAGGGCTACGGTGAAATCTTTAAGATGAACACGATTCTCAGTGGTGTCGTCCCCCAGATTACAGCTATCATGGGGCCCTGTGCTGGTGGAGCTGTCTACAGCCCTGCAATAGGTGATTTCATACTTATGGTGGACAATCCTGCGACGTTCATGTTCATTACGGGCCCACAAGTTGTCAAAGCTGTCACTGGTGTGGAAGTATCTCCAGGTCAGTTGGGAGGGGCGATGATTCATGCCCAAAAGAGCGGTCAAGCTCACTTAGTTGGAAAGAGTGATGAAGAGGTTATAGCTCTCATTAGGAGGCTCGTTAGTTACCTACCATCTAACAACATGGAGAAACCTCCGAGAGTTAAAACAAACGACCTACCATTCAGAAAGACTGAAAACCTTTACAATGTAGTTCCTGACGATCCGAATAAGGGTTATGATGTTAGACAGGTCATATATGAGGTTGTTGATAGAAACGCTAACGGAAATCCAGACTTTCTTGAGATTCTGCCTTACTATGCACCAAATGCCGTCGTTGGCTTTGCTAGGATGAATGGTCAGACAGTTGGAATTGTGGCAAACAATCCGAACTATTTTGCAGGTGTTCTCGACATAGACAGCTCGGACAAGATAGCGAGGTTTGTTAGAACCTGTGATGCCTTCAACATTCCCATAGTTACATTCGTGGATGTCCCAGGTTACCTCCCCGGAACTCAGCAAGAGTATGGAGGAATTATAAGGCACGGAGCTAAAGTACTCTACGCCTATGCAGAGGCAACTGTCCCATTAGTTACTGTTATTCTCAGAAAGGCTTACGGTGGGGCGTATCTGGCTATGGGAAGCAAACACCTTGGAGCTGACTTCGTTTTTGCATGGCCAACGGCTGAGATAGCAGTTATGGGGCCGGAAGGCGCTGCAAACATTATCTTCAGGAAGGAGATAGCAAAAGCTGAAAATCCAGAAGAAGTCAGAAAACAGAGAATTCAAGAGTATAGAGCAAAGTTTGCCAATCCATACGTTGCGGCAAGCAGAGGATATGTGGATGACGTGATTGACCCGGCGGAAACGAGGGCAAAGATAATTCTCGCTCTTGAAGCGATGGAAAGCAAGCGTGTTAAGTTGCCTCCGAAGAAACATGGCAACATACCACTGTGAGGTGTGGAGAAATGGCAACCTTTATGGAAGGCCTTTATATTACCATTTTGGGGGTTTCGGTGGTTTTTGGAGTTCTCATAATACTCTCAATAGCGATGTATGCAATTGGAAAGCTGGAAGTTAGCCTCGTAGAAAGAGCTCCAGTTGAAGAGAAGGTTGAGGAGGTTAGTGTTGAAGAGAAACCCAAGCTTGAACCCAGAAAGGTTGCTGTGATAACAGCTGCTATCTTGGCATACACAGCAGAAAAAGCAGCTCAACTAAGACCATTGCCCTTTAAAAGGAAACCTTCTGATGTATGGCGTTTTTACGGCTTACAAACTCAAATGGAGGAAGTTGAGAACTTCAATTATGAGATAGGAGAGTGGTAAAATGGCAAAGGTTAAGGTTATCGTTGATGGTGTCACTTATGAAGTTGAAGTTGAGGAACTAGGTTCAGGTAAATTCAAAGTCTCTTTTGAAGGAGAAAGCTACGAGGTGAAAGCCCAGGATTTCGGAATTTCAGTGGGTACAACTGAGATTCCAGCTCAGACACAAGTTCCTGTTTCTGCCCCTGTTTCTGCCCCAGCTCCGGCTCGTGTTGCGTCGGCAGTTCCGGCT